>JAOZQN010000662.1 GCA_029932195.1 Bacteroidales bacterium
TAAAGCGTCCACGCTTTACACGAATTTCATTGTCCAACTTTACGTGGGTAGCCTGAATTCTTCTCTTTAGGACATCCATGTCCTCAAGATGAGTTCTTCTCTTTAGGACATCCATGTCCTCAAGATGAATTCTTCTCTTTAGGACATCCATGTCCTCAAGATAAATTCTTCTCTTCAGGACATCCATGTCCTTAAGATGAATTCTTCTCTTTAGGATGTCCATCTCATCAAGATGAATTTATTTTTTTTAATACACCAGATAATCTTCTGGATTTAAAGGAGTTCCATTGTGCCAAAGTTCAAAATGCAAATGTGGTCCTGTGGATAATTCTCCAGAGTTTCCTATAATTGCAATTGGTTGTCCTGCGTTTACTCTTTCTCCAGATTTTTTTAATAATTTAGAACAGTGTTTATATATAGAAATAAGATTGTTATCATGTTGAACCTGAATGACATGTCCTGTTTCTGTGCTCCATGTAGCAAGAATAACTGTTCCACTTAGAGTAGATAAAATAGGGGCATCTTTTTTGGCAACCAAATCTATTGCATAATGCTCTTCTTTGCGGTCAAACTTGGCAGAAATCATGCCATCAACGGGCTTATAAAAATTCATTTTATTTATGCCTTCTGCCGACACATCGTCATCTACCATAGATAAATAAATTTCCTCTTCTTTTTCTATAAGTTCCTTTAAAATAGAATCGTGTTTTGTTTTTGTAAACTCAGTCTCATCAGGGTTTCTAAAAGTGCTATCAATAGCCTCATCAATAGATTTTAATTCCTTTCCTTCTGCAATGTTTTTTATATTCTGAAAATAAATATCCCTAATAAAAATATCTTCCTGAAGTGAGTCTAAATTTATTCTGTTTTGTTCAATTTGTTCTCGTAGAGCTACATCGTGATAACGTGGTAAGAATGTGTTGAGTGGAGTAAAAATAAATAACAAAATAACCAAAAATATAAGGAGTATTGTAAATAATCCAAAATAGGTAAAAATATTTGCTTTTGTGAGTTTAAAGTTGAATAATTCCTGCAAAGAATTTTCATTATAAATAACTAATTTATATATACTTGCAACTTTTTTTTCTTTTTTTTCTTTCATTTTTTCTTCTTATATTGTTTAATTTTCTTTATTTCATCATAAATCCTTCTGCCTTAGCATTATTGCTTATTAAGCTTTGGTATTCTCTGTCTGTCAGCTCGTTGTAATAATATTTGAATGGATTTACTTCTCTTCCATTCTTGTAAACTTCGTAATGAAGATGATCTACATTAGAAATCCCTGTTGTTCCCATTAATCCTATTTTTTCACCTTTTTTTATATACTGTCCTATTCGGACTTGCGATTTTTCGAGGTGTCCGTAAACTGTTACATATCCGTATCCATGGTTTATTTTTATGTAATTTCCCAGTCCTTTGTTAAATCTATTTGCTACAACCGTTCCATCAGCTGAGGCAAAAACTTTTGTGTTTTTTGGTGAGCATAAATCTACTCCTTTGTGCATTCTGTAAATACCTAATATTGGGTGCATTCTCATTCCAAAAGTTCCGATAGCTGTTATTGTTTCCAGTTTCACGGGGCGAATAGATGGTGTGCAAGCCTGTTGTTTTTTTTGTTCTTCAATAAAATTGGTAATCTCGTTATATGACTGAGACTGAATAAGTAACCTAGAAATAATAAAATCTAAATGAAGACTTGTTTTTATCATAAGGTTAGAATTTTCATAACCTTTTAAATTTTTATATTTTTCTACACCTCCTACTCCACCATTCCTAATATTTTCTGCAACAAATGATAAGCCGAGTATAGGACGGTATAAATCGTCATCATTATCTACAAAATGAGCTATATTTTTAGTTATTAAATCTATTTTATTATTTAAAGTTTTGTATTTTTCAATCTTATTTTTTTGAATTACCAAAAGTCTCGCTTCATCTGGAAAAACAAAATACTGAAATATAAAAAAAGACAGAACTCCTCCAATAATAATTCCGGGAAAAATACGAATAGAGGCTATAAAAAATCTTTCTTTAAAAGAAATTTTATGCCCTTCGTAGCCTAAAGTTTCAGGGTTAAATTTATATTTTTTCATAATTGTTTTAGTTTTTATAAATAAAAATCATCTTTTATCTGATGCCATGTTTTAGGAAAAGGAATATCGTCGTATCTAACATAAGCTTCTGTTTCCGTCTCATTTATAAGCGACTTTGAATTCATTTTAAATAGTCTTATTATTTGTTGTTCAAAAATTTTCACTTTTTTTGTATTATCTTTGTGTTCCTTTCTTTTTAACTCCAAAAAGTTGAATTGTAAAAGAGGATAGACTGTCATTTTTAAACTTGCTTTATGTAAATATTGTTCTACCAAAAATTTATGTCTATCCGTTATTTTTTGTGTAGGCATTACGTTTAACATCAGAACTTTATTTAAAATAAATCTGAAAATATTATTGTTTTTTGCAGATTTTATTCCTTCAAATAATTGTGCAAGTTTTTCAAATGCAAATTTTGTAGATATTCCTTTTTGCTCTAAAAGATGATCTATAAAATAGTATTTAGAATCTTTATGAATTAGTTCAATAATATAGATTGCGTAACTTTTTTTGAAATTTTCGGGTTTCAATTCTATTGAATATTTCTCTGACGCTAAATTTGTATTTATAATTTTTTCCATTATTTTAGTTTTAAAGTTAAAAGGTTATAAAGTTATAAAGTTGAAAGTTTTCGACCTGTGCAATCAAAATTATGGTTGTAAAAAAAGAAGAAGAATATTCAACATTCAATAATGAATATTCAAGTAAAAAAATAACACTATCAAAGTTTTTTTTATACAGACCTCAAAAAGTTGGTTTGTAAAATTGGACATTTTTAATGTAATAATCAAAAAAAAATCTAGTGTTAAGTGGTCGTTTTGTTATTTTCTACTACAAATATAGAAAAATACGCAACTATCTATATTTTTAATTGCGGTTACCAACTGTCTGACAGTGTTTTAAATCATGCAACTTTGTTGCATAGATTTAAAACACTGTCAGACAGCTCACGAAACAATAAAACTAACAAAAACCAAACGTCCAGTTGTTGTTGTAGTCTTTGACACACAGTTATTTACGCTAGTTTAATCAACTCATGTTTTGAGGTCTGTTATTGAATATTGAAGTTTTTACTATCGTAAAAATGGGCTACCCACGTAAAGTTGGACAAATTTAGTAATCAATGACTTGCCTCCTTCT
>JAOZQN010000663.1 GCA_029932195.1 Bacteroidales bacterium
TTTTGTAATATATTCACAACCAGCTAATTACAACTCCGAAACTTCAGTTAGTAATAAGCACAATTGGAGCTTTTGCACAAACTGACACATTGCAAAGCAAATTAGATTCAATAATACAGGAAGCTGATTTACTATACAGTTATGAGAAATCAGTGTGGAGTTCAAGCGATTTGTTAATGGCAAACAGTAAATTAACAAAAAAATATGGAGGCTATGTTGTTTACCACTCAAATGATACTGTTTTTGTCACATTTGTTCATAAAAATCAAAAACAAAAAATAGCAAAGTATAGTTATATCAGCTCAGACTTAAATAATCCTTTTCTTGTGCAAATTGAAACCTCTACATTAACTAATTTAGAACAAGAATTATTAGAAATAAAAAATAAAATAATAAATCAATTATTAGGCACAGAATATGAGGTGTCTATACCCCAAGGTTATAGTCCAAATTTAGTTTTAATAAAAGAAAAGGATGAATTTAAACTTTATATTTTAATGGGAACAACTGAATCTGGAATTATCCCTTTTGGAAATGACTATCTGTTCATAACAGACCAACAAGGAAATATTACAAATTGGAAGAGGTTCCATTCACGAATAATTCCTGTTGAATCAAGAGGTTCAAATGGAGAGAAGGTTGTTTCTGCCATACATTCTCATTTAAAGGCAACACCATATATAACTGCAACTGATATTTGCACTTTTAGATTATATGGAGAGTTATGCGACATGAAAGAATTTATGGTTTTATGCACCGCAACAGGTAAGTACTATAAGTATAATATTGATACAAACAAAATAGAAATAACAGAACCGTAAAATGGTACTATTATGAAAACTAAATATTAGATATTTAAATAATTACAGAATATACAAGAATAAGTGTTGAACAAAAATCTTGAAAATTGGCAAGTTTTTGCTGATTAATGAGATAATATTAACTTGTATCTAACTGATTGACAAATAAAATTAAGCACCTAACACTTTTTTTGATTTTATTTGCTTTTCGGGGAGCAATAAATTAAAGCGAGGTGATAAATTTTAATATTTTACTAATTGATTAAGCCTAGTGCAGAAAAGCCAACAAAAACAAAGAAGTTAAACGTTAAGTTCAATTAATAATACAATGAATGAAAGCCAGATATAAACATTTACTTGAAAATTCAACATCTGCAATTTTAACAGCGATTGAAATTTATAATAAACCAGATTTCAAATAAAGAAATAAAATATTTGTTACTTTGACGTAAATGCGTGGGAACTTCTGCTTAAATCAAAAATGTTAAAAGGTAACAAAAAGAAAATCAACTCACTATATGTGAGGATATCAAATAGAAATATTGCAAGAAACAGAAATAAAACGTTTAAAATAATCGGTATTTTTGAGGCGATGACGGCAAATAAATTAGAGATAATGCAATTCATTTTTATAACAAAGATAATTTGAATTATGTAATTTTCACTTTGGGTTTTACTTATAGTTTTAAAGGATATTCTCAATTAGAATTATATAAAGAACATAAAATGTTTTGGCAAACTCATGATGAATTCAGCCAAAAATTAATAACTTTAAAGACTGATTTTTAAACAAAGCTATCTCAAATAATAACCTTGTGAAACACGACAGTTACAAATTAAAAACCATTACTAGACAAGAGCATAAAAGTTATGAAACACACTCTCACACTATTTATATTATTTCTATTTATTCCTATTAATTCTTTTGCAACACCAGAGTTTTCAGTTCAGACAAAAAAAAGCTGTATTAGCTGTCATGCCAAACCTGATGGAGGAGAATTAAATGTTTACGGCGAAGAATTTAAAACAGGCCTTATTCAAGAAGGGAGATATGTTCCCGTCAAAACAAGGACAAAGGTTTCAAAATCAATTGCAGGGTTACTACATTTCTTAACAGCATTTTTATGGTTAGGGACGATTCTATATGTTCATTTGATTCTAAAACCAAAGTATGTAGCAAAAGGAATTCCCAGAGGGGAATTGAAAATTGGGTGGATTTCTATGATTATCATGTTGATAACAGGAACTTACCTAACTATACTTAAATTTCCAACACTTGATTTGTTATTCAATACTGAAGTTGGTATTCTGTTGCTTTTTAAAATAGGATTATTTTTATTTATGATAATTACAATTTTTATTGTAACTTTTTACATTGCACCTAGAATTAATTCCAAAATAAAGGTACAAGAAATCCCAGAAAGGGGAGATTTAACTACAGACGAGCTGGCATATTTTGATGGAAAAGAAGGGCGTCCAGCATTTGTAGGATATAAAGGTCAGGTTTACGATGTGACATTAAGTGCCTTTTGGTACAACGGAAATCATTTACTCAAACATGTTGCTGGGATGGATTTAACACTGGCAATGTCTTTAGCACCCCATAGTAGTAGTGTTTTAAAAGGGTTCGTTATTGTTGGAAATATAATTAAACAAGATAAAGTTAAAAAGAGTCCTATTATGAAACTCTTTTACTTTCTTGCTTATTCAGTTTTAATATGTGTTTTTGGTATCATTCTTATACTTTCTATGTGGAAATGGTGGTTTTAAAACCTTAATTATTCGCTGTCCACTTAGTTTTAAGTTAATTATGCATACCTTTGAAATTTAACAAAGGGAAGTTGTGAAGAACCTTTCCTAAAAAAAAAGATAAACGATTATCAATTTCCTCAAAGAGAAAAAGTGTAGCCGTAATAAAAAAACATCTCTTACTACTAGTTTTTATTCTAACATATCCACACACGTTCGCTTGTAGTTGTGATAATCAATCAAGCGAAAAATTGTGGAACGGGGTCAAACATTGTTTTTACTGGAAAAGTGATACTTAAAACTGAAAAGTAGAAGAATTATTGAATGTGTGAAAAGAAGAGAACTTAACATGAGCTTTGAAATCATTTTTGTGAAAAACAAAAACTATTCAATAGCCCTGTTCTATATGAAACATATCACATCATTGTAGAACATTCAGGTTGCAAAATTCACATAAAAACAAAATTATTTTTGGTAAAAGAAACAGCAAAAGTAGTTCTAAATAATAAGCTATTTTACCCACAAGGGAAACAGTTGTAGAAATATTATTTTTAAACAATGGACTAAAAGACGTCTAATGAATAACAATTGAATTAAACAAAATAAAATAATTGAATTTTCTGAAAATCTTATAACTGAAGTTTCGGAGTTTATAATTAATTGATTATTACGTATATAATGTTT
>JAOZQN010000110.1 GCA_029932195.1 Bacteroidales bacterium
ATATGTAACACATACTATACGCAAAGATATAATAAAAGTTGCAATAAATAAAAAAAAATTAAGAAATAAATCTGGTTTTACTAAATTATTAGGTATAAAAAAATAGCTAATTTGAAATTTAATTTCTAATTTTTAGAGAAAAATATCTATTTTATATTATTCATGAGACCACCTTGCTATCAAGTTATTACATCTTTTTTTACTGAAAAAGTTTTTTTTATAACAATATAACAATCAGACAATTTAACAATTTCATGAATTAATGAGGCTATAATTAAATATTTTTTAGTATTTTTGGCAAATATTTTTCTACTTATTGTTATTTTTTAACAATTTATCAATAAAGCAATTAAACAATAAAAAAATGAATTCACAACAAATACGACAAGAATTTTTTGATTTTTTCAAATCAAAACAACATAAGATAGTTCCCTCAGCACCAATGGTTTTAAAAGGTGATCCAACCCTAATGTTTACCAACGCTGGTATGAATCAATTTAAAGAGATTTTTTTAGGAAATGCTGATAGTCAGGAAAAAAGAGTATCCGATTCGCAAAAATGCTTGCGAGTTTCGGGCAAACACAATGATTTAGAAGAAGTTGGACACGATACCTACCATCACACAATGTTTGAAATGTTGGGAAACTGGTCGTTTGGAGATTATTTTAAAAAAGAAGCTATCGATTATGCTTGGGAATTTCTTGTAGATGTGATGAAAATAAATCCAGAAAATTTATATGCCACTGTATTTGAAGGAAGTAAAGAAGACAAACTTGATTCTGATAGTGAGGCAAAAAGTTTTTGGGGGGAATATTTGCCAAAAGAAAGAATTATATACGGTTCTAAAAAAGATAATTTTTGGGAAATGGGAGAAACAGGACCTTGTGGACCTTGTTCGGAGGTGCATATAGACCTACGTAGCGATGCTGAAAAACAAGAACTTGCAGGTAAAGAACTCGTAAACAAAGACCACCCACAAGTTATAGAAATTTGGAACTTAGTTTTTATTCAATTTAATAGAAAAAAAGACAAATCGCTTGTTAATCTACCTGATAAACACGTAGATACAGGAATGGGATTTGAAAGACTTTGTCGAGTTGTGCAGGGTAAAAGTTCAAACTATGATATTGACTTATTTGTGCCTATAATTCAGGAAATTGAAAAACTAACTGGTCATAAATACGGAGAAAAAACAGAGACGGATATTGCAATGCGAGTTATTGCTGACCATCTACGAACTGTCTCATTTTCAATTGCCGACGGACAATTACCTGCCAACGAAAAAGCTGGATACGTTATCCGCCGAATCTTACGACGTGCAATAAGATATGCCTTTACTTTTTTAGACAAAAAAACTGCTTTTATCTACAAACTTTTTCCTACACTTATAAAAGTTATGGGAGAAGCTTATCCAGAGCTTGTTAGCCAAAAAGAAATTATTTCAAAAGTAATTTTAAAAGAAGAGGAAACTTTTTTGAAGACTCTTGAAAATGGTATAAAATTATTAGATAAAGTTATTGCCGAAACAAAAAAAGATGGCTACGAGATTGTAAGTGGTAAAATTGCTTTTGAACTATCTGATACTTACGGATTTCCATTAGATTTAACACAACTTATTTTGCACGAAAATAATTTAGTTGTAGATAAAAGAGAATACAACAAACAGCTTGAAGAACAGAAAAATAGGTCAAAAAATGCAGCAAAATTAGACACACACGACTGGGTGGTGCTTTTGGAAGACGACGTAGAAGAATTTATTGGCTACGACCAACTTGAAACTAACTTAAAAATAACACGTTACAGAAAAGTTAGCAAAAAAGGCAAAGACCTTTTTCATCTTGTTTTTAACTACACTCCTTTTTACGCAGAAAGTGGCGGACAAGTTGGAGACACTGGATACATTGAGACAGACGGAAATAAAACACAAATATTTGATACTAAGCAAGAACACGGCTTAATAATTCATTATTCCAAAGAATTACCAAAAAATATTACTTCTAATTTTCATGCAGTTGTAAATAAAAATCGTCGTTCTTTAATTGCAGCAAATCATTCGGCTACTCATTTGTTGCACAATGCTTTAAGAACAGTTGTAGGAACACACGTAGAACAAAAAGGCTCTTTGGTAAATGATAAAAAACTTCGTTTTGATTTCTCTCATTTTCAAAAACTTACCGATGAAGAGCTTTCTAAAATAGAAACAATAGTAAATAACAAAGTTAGACAAAATATTAGCTTAATTGAAAAACGAGCCATTCCAATGCCAGAAGCCACTGAAATGGGAGCAATTGCCTTGTTTGGAGAGAAATACGGAGATCTTGTGCGTGTCATAAAATTTGATGATGCCATAGAACTTTGTGGTGGAGTTCATGTTGAAGCAACTGGAAATATTGGACTTATCAAAATTATTTCGGAAGGCTCGGTTGCTACGGGAATACGTAGAATTGAGGCTATTACAGGCATTGAAAGTGAAAAATTTATCAATTCTCAAATTGAAATTGTCAAAAATATAAAACAATTTTTTAAAGCATCTAAAAATATCGTTGGTAGTGTAGAAAAATTACTTTCGGAAAATAAAGATTTTGCCAAACAAGTCACAAACTTAAACAAACTAAAACTTTCGGTTGTTAAAAATGAATTAAAAAATAAAATTCAGATAATCAATGGAATAAATGTTATTGCACAAAAAATAGAAATAGACTCTGCCGATTTAATGAAACAACTTGCAGCCGATTTAAAAGGCGAAGTTAATGATTTATTTCTGTGTCTTGGTGCAGATATAAAAGGAAAAGCAATGCTTTCGGTAGATATTTCTAAAAACCTAATTTCGGAAAAAGACATAAATGCAAATACAATTATTCGTCTAGCTTCCAAAGAAATACAAGGAGGCGGAGGCGGACAAGCATTTTCGGCAAGTGCAGGTGGCAAAAATCCTGCTGGTTTAGATAAAGCTATTAAAATTGCAGTGAATGAATTATAAAAACATTATAATCAATAAATTGACAACTAAAAATTTAAACAAAGATGACCGACCTGCAAATTTTAAAAAAATTAGAAAAACAATTAAATGTTGAATTTAAAGACGTTGATATTGATGATTATTCTGATGCTTCTTATAAAATTGATACTGATAGTAATGTTATTTCTTTAAATATTGCATCTATAGTTATTAAAGACTTAACTTTAATTGGTAAATTATTTAATCTAAAAAAACTTGATTTATATAAAAATGAGATAAAAAATATTTCTATTTTAGAAAATCTAAAAAATATTGAAGAACTTTATTTATCAAATAATCAAATAACGAATATTTTTATTTTAGAAAATTTGAAAAATATTAAAAATCTTGAACTTTCAAATAATCAAATAACAGATATTTCAAGTTTAGAAAATTTAAAACAATTAGAATATATTGATTTATCAAATAATCAAATAACAGATATTTCACCAATAAAACATTTATTCAAAGAGGACGATTTTGATTGTGAATTAGAAAACAACCCATTAAAATTTCCTCCAAAGGAAATAGTTGAACTTGGTAAAGATGCTATAAATGAGTATTTTGAACATATTGAAAAGCATGGAGAAACTATTTTGCGGGAGGCAAAAATAGTAATAATTGGCGAGGCGGGAGCTGGCAAAACTACTTTTGCTAAAAAACTTCAAAATAAAAACGCTCAAATGCCTAAGCCTTCGGATACTACACTTGGTATTGAGGTCTATAAATATCAGTTTAATTTAAAAAATCAAGATAACTTTTATACCAAACTTTGGGATTTTGGTGGGCAAGATATTTATCATGGAACGCATCAGTTTTTTTTTAGCGATAAGTCGCTTTACGTTCTGCTGGCAGATACACGGGAGCAAAAAACAGATTTTGCCTATTGGCTCAATACTGTGGAACAGCTTACTAATGTGGACAGTCCGCTTATTATCGTTTTCAATAAAAAAGAAAAACATACTTGGGAATTAGACGACGAATATGGTTACAAAAGACGTTTTGGAAATGTTTTTCGTGAAATAATAAATGTAGATTTATCTAATTCGGCCGAAATTCCAGAGATGCAAGCCAAAATACAAAAAGAAATAGCAAGTTTGCCTCAAATTGGATATATTTTGCCTAATTCGTGGGTGAATATTCGCCACGACTTAAATAAAATTAATGAAAAATATATTAGCTTAGAAAAATTTAGAGAAATTTGTAAACAAAATCAGGTAAAAAATCCAAAAGTAATAAAAACTATAAGTAAATTGTTTGCAAATATAGGAGTTTTTACACATTTTATAGACGAAGAAACAAATTTGAAGGATATAATTTTTCTAGACTCTAATTGGCTCACTAAAACAGTTTATTCGTTGTTAAACAATGAAATAGTAAAAAATAATAAAGGAAAAATAACTCGCCAAGAAATCAACAAAATATTGGAAACAGATGAGTTATTTTTTGAAGTAGATAAATTTGTGGAATTGTTGAAAAAATTTAGCCTGATTTATAAAATAAATGGAAGTCAAAATTATATTATTCCAGTTCATTTAAAAAAAGGACAACCTTACAAAAATTGGAAATACACAGACAAAAAAGATATTTATCAATTTCGCTATTTGTTTGATAATTACATGCCTAAAGGAATAATGACTCGTCTTATTGTTGCATTAAACCCATATATTTACGACCACGAACTTGTGTGGCAAAGAGGCGTAAATATTACTAATTCAATATCAAAACCCGATACTTTTGCCGAAATTATTGAAACTTACGGTGGCGTAAATCGTTTTGATATACAAATTTATGGTAAAAATCAAAAAGATTTATTGCAAAAAATAATTTATTATTTCGACAAAATTTTAAAACCATTTACAAAATTAACTCACGAAAAATTTATTCCTTGCAACTGCGATACTTGTAAAACAAATAATAATAGCGAGAAAAAACATTTTTATAAATATGAAAATTTATTAAGAGCAAAAGAAAAAAACATTTCAAATGTTCAATGTAGTGAAAGTTTTGACCCTGTTGATATAAATGAATTACTATTTGGAGTTGATTTTTCCGAATTAAGAAGTTTATTAATAAACGAAAAATTTGAAGAATTTAAAGAATTAATTTCACGGAAATTTTCAGACCTTTCTTATCAAATACATAAAGAAAAAGTTTCGGAAGGATATTTTCATAGTAACTTTCATACTATTTTGGCAGAAAATGGACTAAATCCATTATCGGAAGAAAGCACTAACGACGGCAGAATAGATTTACACCTAACTATTGGACAAACAAAATATTTATTTGAACTGAAAATAAAAGAAAACCCAAAAGATGCTATTGAACAAATTTACGAAAAAAAATATTATAACAAATTTGTTGGAAAATTTAATAAAATAATTTTAATAGGTCTAACTTTTAACACAAAAACACGAAATATTGAGAGAATAGATACAATCCACAGTCCGCAGTAGTGTGCGTCCACAACGCCCTTATGCTTTTTTATTTTAGTATCTATATAAGTTGATTTAGTTTTTGCAATTATTTTACGCTTAAATATCAAGACATTGCAATAAAATTAATATTAAAAACTATTGATCATACTACTTAATTTATTATTGCTTTGCAGAACTTGAAACATGAAACCTACAACTTGCCATTCCAATCAAATAGACAAATAAAAAGTTAAACAAATCACCTTTTTTTACATAAACACATGAAAAAAACATTCTTATTACTAATAATTGCGATGAGTGCAAATTTTATTTTTGCACAAAATATTGATGTCCCTAAAAATTATAAATTTGAAAAAGCAGAAGATTTTACTTTACACAAAGAAAAAGCTTTGGAGTGCATTGACTGGTTAAATACTTATAATTTTGATAAATATTTAGACGAACGTAAAGAGGCTTATGCTTTTCTTTATAAGTGGATTATAACTAATCCAAATTATGATTATGGAAACCTCACAACTATTATGGTAGATGTTCTTAATGATAAGCATCCTTTTCAGGCAGAGCTAATTATGGCTTATTTAATGGGCGAAATA
Organism: Bacteroidales bacterium; assembly: GCA_029932195.1. Classification (GTDB taxonomy): domain Bacteria; phylum Bacteroidota; class Bacteroidia; order Bacteroidales; family JAOZQN01; genus JAOZQN01. The sequence continues at coordinate 6,030 of JAOZQN010000110.1, forward strand.
AAATATGCGGCAAACAATAAAAATGCAACATCAGAAAAAATACATCTCGCAGGAATAAATAATTTAATTGCTGTGGCAGAAAATAATTCTCATCTAAATTTTAATTCAAAAGCCGTAAAAAAATATTCCAAACTAAAAAAACAAGGCAAATTAGAAAATTGGATAAAAACAGAAATGGAAAACAGAACCGCCAATGCTAAAAAAAACAACAAACAAATATTGCAGTTTAGTTATTGGTTTATGAAATAAAAAAGAAATGATAGCATCTGAAAATGTTAAAAACATTTACAAAATAAGATAAAAATTGGTGTATTTGTAAACTCGCACTTTACAAATTAGCCCTTATTTGTAAACTCACACTTTACAAATTAATCATACAAAAATATAAAAAAACATAATCTAACAATCTTAAATTAACGGTAAAAAAATGGACTACATCAAAAATTACATTGAGGAAAACAAACAACGTTTTTTAGACGAACTTTTTGGACTTATTCGCATTCCGTCAATAAGCTCTATTTCAGAGAATAAAGACGATATGTATAAAGCCGCAGAGTATTGGAAAAAATCTATGCTTGAAGCAGGAGCAGACAAAGCAGTAGTAATGGAAACCGAAGGACACCCAGTTACTTACGGCGAAAAAATTATTGACCCAAACTTACCAACAGTCCTCGTTTACGGACACATGGATGTAATGCCAGTTGACCCTTTAGAACTTTGGAACACAGAACCTTTTGAGCCAGTAGTAAAAGACGGTAAAATTTTCGCAAGAGGTGCTAATGACGATAAAGGTCAGGCATTTATGCACGCCAAAGCATTTGAACTTATGATGAGAACAAATACTTTGCCTTGCAACGTAAAATTCATTATTGAGGGAGAAGAAGAAATTGGCTCACCAAACTTGGGCAAATTTATGGAGGAAAATAAAGAAATGCTAAAAGCAGATGTAATTCTTGTTTCCGACACTGGACTTATTGCAGTTGATATTCCTTCAATAACAACAGGTTTGCGTGGCTTAAGTTATGTGCAGGTTGAAGTAACAGGACCTAACAAAGACTTACACAGCGGTTTATTCGGAGGAGCAGTGGCAAATCCAATAAATATTCTTACTAAAATGGTTGCTTCATTAACCGACGAAAACAACAAAATTACAATACCTGGATTTTATGATAAAGTATTGGATGTGAGCTTAGAAGAGCGAGCAGAAATGGCAAAAGCTCCTTTCAATTTAGACAATTATCAAAAAGCAGTTGATGTAGATACTGTTCATGGAGAAAAAGGATATTCTACCAACGAAAGAACAGGAATAAGACCATCGCTTGACGTAAATGGAATTTGGGGCGGATACATTGGCGAAGGTGCTAAAACAGTAACACCTTCAAAGGCTTATGCAAAAATTTCTATGCGACTTGTGCCTCATCAAAATAGTGTGGAAATTGGCGAAATGTTCAAAAAACATTTTGAAAGTATTGCACCAAAATCGGTAAAAGTAAAAGTTGATGTGCTTCATGGTGGCGAAGGATATGTTAGCCCAATAGATTTGCCTGCATACAAAGCAGCAGAAAAAGCATACACAGATACCTTTGGTATTAAGCCTGTTCCTGTTCGTAGCGGAGGTAGTATTCCTATTATTTCTACTTTTGAAGAAAAACTTGGACTAAAATCAATTCTTATGGGCTTTGGTTTAGAAGAAGACGCAATTCACTCACCTAACGAAAGTTACAGATTAGAACTTTTCTACAAAGGTATTGAAACAATTACTCTTTTCTACAAATATTACATGGAAGAGATGAAAAAATAGTATTAAGTTTTTAGTCTTGAGTTTTTAATGCTCTATCTTATTATACTGAACTATAGTTAAAATTTAGCTTTGAGTCCACTCCGACAAGTGTATTTTTGCCAAAATCAAGGCGGATACCAATTTTACAACCGGAGTTTACTCGTTGTAAATGAGGATTTTAAAATTTGTATCCAACGCCGAGTTTGGCAAAAAGATGCTTGTCGGAGTGGACTCAACTTTTAAAAATCAGTGTATTCAGAATTTCAAAACTTCAAAATCTCACCCTTAATAATATTGATACGATGACTTTGAGTTATCGTATCAATTTTTGGCGATTTCACGAGTGCCAAATGCCTAATGGCATGTTACTTTTGAAATATTAAAATCCTCATTTACGAGAATAAACTTCAATTCTAAAATTTCAAAAAAGCTTAAACTCGTATCTTTGCACTTTGTGAATTAAGTTCTATTTTTATATCTTTGTTATCAGTCTCTCGTTTCATATCCTTTGTTTTAGGTAATTATTTTACAAAGATTAAAAACTTAGAAGCTTATATAAATTTCAACAAAATCAGTTATAATCAGTAATAAAACAATATGTCATTAAAAAACTTATTTAAAAAAGAATTAAAAGTCGTAAATACGGGTTTGACTTCTTTTAAGGAAAATTTAGAGAACGAAGGAACAGACTCTGTTCAAGTAGATTGGAAACCACCAGTTGATATTGACCCTAAAATTTGGGAAGTTATAAATGCAAAAAAAGATGCTATTGAAGAAGCAAATAAAAAAGCATTGGAAATTGTTTTGAACGGAAAACCAAACTTAATAGGAATGGATTTGGCAAAAAATGTAATTCCAGGTATGAAACAAAATTTGATACTTCATTCAGGACCTCCAATTACTTGGGAACGAATGAGTGGACCTACACGAGGTGGAATTATGGCAGCACTAATGTATGAAGGAATGGCGGCAACTCCCGAAGAAGCCGAAAAACTTGCAGCATCGGATAAGATAGAATACGCTCCTTGCCACGAACATTCAACCGTAGGACCAATGGCAGGAATTGTGTCTGCCTCAATGCCAGTATTTATCATTAAAAATGAAAAATATGGAAACGTAGCATATTGCACTCAAAACGAGGGGCTTGGAAAAGTTTTGCGTTATGGTGCTTATAGTGACGATGTTATCGTTAGACTAAAATGGATGGACGATGTTATGTATCCAATTTTAAAAACGGCGATTGAAAGTCTGGGCAAAATTGATTTGAAAAATATTATTGCACAAGCACTTCACATGGGCGACGAGGTTCACAATAGAAATAGAGCAGGAACTTCTCTGTTTTACAGAGCAATAGCACCTGCAATAATCAAAACTTCCGACCATCGACAAAATATGGCAGATGTTTTAGATTTTATAAATGGAAACGACCATTTTTTCTTAAATCTCTCAATGCCAGCCGCAAAAGCAACGCTTGATGCCGCAATGAATATCCCGAACAGCTCAATGGTGCTTGCACTTTCCAGAAATGGAACTGATTTTGGTATCCGACTTGCAGGAACTGGCGAGCAATGGTTTGTAGGCGAGGCACTTGTGCCAGATGCACTTTATTTTCCTGGCTTCACAAAAGAAGATGCAAATCCAGATATTGGCGATAGCTCTATTACAGAGACAGTTGGACTTGGTGGTTTTGCAATTGCAGCTTCACCAGCTATTGTGCAATTTGTGGGTGGCACAGCAAAAGACGCTGTAAACTACACACTTGCGATGTATGAAATTTCTATTGGAGAAAATAATGTTTACCAAATTCCTTATCTTAATTTTAGAGGAACTCCAACTGGTATTGATGTGCGAAAAGTTATAGAAAAAAATCTTACTCCGTTCATTGATACTGGTGTAGCTCACAAAAATCCTGGTATCGGACAAGTTGGTGCGGGAGTGCTTTCTGCCCCAATGACTCCTTTTAAAGAAGCAATAAAAGGTTTTGCGGAGAGTTTATAAGGAGTTTATATTTTGTTATTAGATTCTCTGACTGTTAGCTTTTTTGCAGAAAAAATTAAATGTATTTCTAAGTGAGATTCTTTTTTTGCTAAAAGCTAATATGGCACTCCTATAAACCCAAAACTCTGCGTTATACAAAATTATTAAAATACTCATTTACAGGAGTAAACTCAAACTTTAATAATTTTGAAAGCCTTGATTTTTGAGTTTTTAGGAGTGCCCAATAGTCAAAAACTTAACAAAATGAGTAAAACAATTTTAAAATTTATTTTCAGATGAAAAAAACATTAGTAACATTATTATCAATTACAATAATATTTGTGTCATGCACTTCAACAAGTAAAAAAACAGAAACAAGTGATACAGATACAGTAAAAACCGCAGAAAATAAAGTAACAACTACCTTCAACAAGATAGAAGAAGGAAGTTATCTTTACTGGTGGGCTTCGCATTTAGGAGGAGTTTCGCCTCGTTATGGAAAAATTTTTCTAAAAGATGCTGAAATTATTGCAAACGAAAGCGAAATTACAAATGCTACAATAACCATTGACATGTCTTCACTTACTGTTGAAAGTTTTGAAGATGGCGATTCTAAAATTGAAAAACTTACCAGTCATTTGATAGACAACGATTTTTTTAATATAGAAACCTATCCTACGTCAAAATTTGAACTTACAGACACAAAAATAAGCGATAAAGATGGCTTTGCTTATATTTTTACAGGCAATTTAACTATTTTAGAAATAACAAAAAGTATTTCTTTTTACACAAATGCAAATATTGAAGGTAGTAAAATTAATATTCTTTCAGAAGAGTTTACAATTGATAGAACTGACTGGAATTTAAGCTATAATACAGAAGGAACAGCAGAAATACCAACTGATTATATAATAGCAAATGATATTAAATTCAAAATAGATGTTACAATTTCAAAATAAAATTTTGGAATATAAGCAAAAAAATCGTTCTACTTTTTAGACATTTCCAAATTCTGGCTACCCACGTAAAATTAGACTATTTTTTTATTCAACACTTTCCAACGTGGCGTAGCCACTTGGAAACGTGTTGCCTTGATAACCAAAGCTGTTCAACCTTACGTGGGTAGCCAAAGTTCTCTTTTTACCTTATGCAAAAAGAGAACTTTGTTTTACTCCCATAAGGTTTTACGAACAGTCTATTTATTATCTAAAAGTTTTTTTATCCTTTAAAGTTCCTTAATATTAGATATAGTTCCTTTCTTGCTTCCTTGCTGTCAAACCCTAACTCCCTCCCTAAAATCCTCCGCCCTAAAAACTTAACTCAGTCCTTTTCTACGACCAAAATCTTTCCATTTGTTGGTTTTTTGCTCGTTATTTTGGGTATCTTTATTTGATAAATTATTTACATAATCAAGATAAGCAACAATTGCTGTCATGTCTTCCACCTCTTCCGAAACTTCCTCTTTTTTCATCAGAAAATCTTTGTTTAATTCTATAAAACGTGTGTCGTATTTTCCATTTACAAAGTCTGGAGTTTCCATAATTCTGTGAATAAACGACAGCGAATTTTTAACACCAGTAAGTTTATATTCTGTAATTGCACGTTTCATGCGGTCAATTGCTTCGGTTCGGTTTTGCCCCCAAACAATTAGTTTAGAAATCATTGGGTCGTAATAAATAGGAATTTCAAAACCGCTATAAATATATCCATCGTTTCGCACACCAATTCCATTTGGCTCTTTTACGTAGCTAATTTTTCCCGGACTTGGCATAAAATTATTACTCGGGTCTTCGGCATAAACTCGTATTTCAATGGAATGTCCAAATTGTCCAATGTCTTCTTGTTTTAGTTCTAATTTTTCGCCGTAAGCAATTTTCAGTTGTTGTTTTACTAAATCTACACCCGTAGTTTGCTCAGTAATAGGGTGTTCTACTTGCAAACGAGTATTCATTTCCAAGAAATAATAATTCAAATCATCATCAACAAGAAATTCTATTGTGCCTGCACCAGAGTAGTTTACGGCTTTTGCGGCAGCAATTGCTTGTTCACCCATTTTTTTGCGAAGCTCGACAGTCATAAGTGGCGATGGAGTTTCCTCAACCACCTTCTGATGACGACGTTGCACCGAACATTCTCTTTCGTTCAAATGAATACAGTTTCCATAATTATCGGCAAGTATTTGAAATTCAATATGATGTGGTGAAGTAATATATTTTTCCATATAAACATCATCGTTTCCAAAAGCAGCTTTTGCTTCCGATTTTGCGAGTCTTGCTCCTTCAATAAGTTCTTTTTCGTTGTTAACCAGACGCATACCTTTTCCACCACCACCAGCAGTCGCTTTTACCATAATTGGAAAACCGATTGTTTTGGCTACTCTTAAAAGTTCGTTTTCGTCATCAATATTTTCTTTATTTCCAGGAACTACTGATACTCCAGCATTTGTCATTGTTTTACGGGCAGTAATTTTGTCTCCCATAGTTTTGATGGCATACGCCGAAGGTCCAATAAATTTGATGCCTTCTACCTTGCAACGGTCGGAAAAATCTGCATTTTCGGATAAAAATCCGTATCCGGGGTGAATAGCTTCTGCTCCACTTTTTTTGGCTACTTCCATTATTTTATCTGCCACAAGGTAGCTTTCTGCCGATGGTGCTGGACCAATGCAATACGCCTCGTCTGCAAATTTTACGTGTAAAGACAATCTATCTGCCTCAGAATAAACGGCTACAGTTTTTATCCCCATTTCTTGACAGGAACGCATAACTCGCAAAGCAATTTCGCCACGGTTGGCTATAAGAATTTTTTTGAACATAATATTTAGGTAGTGTTGAGTTTTTAATGTTGAATTTTTAATTAGCTTTCGCCTGAGGTGTTATTATTAAAGCATCAAAATAATTTGTATTATAAAAATTATTCAAAATATTTGATTAATTCTTTTGGTTCAAATACTTGTAAACGAGAGTTTTTAAAATCTTTTATGTTTCTTGTTACAATTATTTCTATTTCTGCATCAATTGCTGAAAATTCCTGAATGGCATCTTCAAAATCCTTAAAATCAGAACTTAACGCATTTACACAAGTAGCTTTTGTTGTATTTACTACTTCAAATTGGGTAAGTAAATCTGCTATAAATTTTCTTGCCTTGTCTATTCCTGTTTTCTTTCGTGCAAAATAAAAAGTATTTACGAGTGTAAGAATATTAATATAGCCAATTATCTTTGTATCTATTAAATTTACAGATTTCAAAGAGTATTCTACAAAAGGCTCTCTTTGTAGTGCTATGTCTAAAATTATATTGGTATCAAATAATACTTTTTTCATTGGTATTTTTTATTTAAAAATTCAGAATATTCTTCTTTATAGTTTTCCGGAATTTCGGTATCTTTCATAAAACCAAGCCATTTATTGGTAAATTCTTTTGCTGTCATTTTCGGTTCATTTTGTTTTTCAAAACTACTATGGTCTTGATATTTTGACATCTCTTCAAATGATTTATATAGCATAAGAAAAATATTATTCATCTTATTTTCAGAGAATGGCATCAATAGAAAACTTTTACCTGAATTGTTTTTTAAAATAATTGGTTCATTTTCTTGTTCATTAATTAATTTCTTTAAATCCAATTGTTGGTTTGCTATTGTATATGTTTGCATAATATTTTAATTTTATAGTTAAAATAATTCTGTTACTATTGCCAAATACACAATGTTTTTTGTTGTGTGCTGGTCTTTATTATTTATCATTCAATTTTGTCCACAGTTATAATCCTAAAAGTATTAGAGTTTATCGTTATTCTAATATTATTTTCGGTATTTATAACATAAAAGTTTTTTCCAATTTTTGTAAAAAAAGTTTTTTCCGTTTCTTTCAATATTTTGAATATATATACTTCAATTTGTTTTTTTGAAAATTTGAGATTTAATTTTTTATTTATTCTCTCGTAAACAAGCTCTGTATAACAAATGTTTTCCAAAATTTCTTGCTTGTTAATATTCATATTAAATCCTGTTTTAAGTATTTATTATTTTTACGTTTTGCTCTTTTTATTTTCCAAGATTCAATTGTATCTTTCTGATTACAACGGATTTTGTTGAAATTATAAATCGCTGAATTTTAGGTGTTTTACTTCCTAATATATATTTGTCAGATTAATAGGAACACGGATAACGCAGGTTGAACGGATTTTTCACGGATTTTTAGGGCACTCCTATAAACCCAAAACTCTGCGTTATACAAAATTATTAAAATACTCA
>JAOZQN010000664.1 GCA_029932195.1 Bacteroidales bacterium
AGAAGGAGGCAAGTCATTGATTACTAAATTTGTCCAACTTTACGTGGGTAGCCGAGTTTTACAAGTGCTTTTTATTTTAATATCTCAGACCAAAATTCAGAAATAAATATTTATCCAAATCCAACAAACGGAATAATAAACTTGTCAGGTTTACAAAACCTATCAGGTTTGGACATTGAAATTACTGATATTTCTGGAAAAATAGTTCAAAATTTCAAAATTTCAGAAGTAATTGATATTTCAGAACTTAATTCAGGAATTTATTTTATGAAAATACAAATTGAAAATAAGGTATTCACCTCTAAAATAATTAAAAAGTAGTAAAAAAAACAAGGTTTCATTTTAAATGAAACCTTGTTTTAAATATGAACAATTGGTTGATGTTTACTGGCTCACATTGAAAAGTTGAGGAGGAGTAATTACGAACTGTATCAAAAAGTTAGAAATTACTCTAAATTTTACAACCCGTATGCTCTACAATGATGTGAAATGTTTTCATTTCGATAACTGCTCTGGTAGAGTTGTTTTATTTTTGTGTAGCATGTGTAGGGAGCATAGCTCCCTACACATGCTACACAAAAATAAAACAATTATATCCAAGCAAATGATAGCCACTTTATTTTCTGTTCTTCAGTGCGTTATCTAATTTTTTTACTGCGTCTATGGCTGGTTTTGATTTTTGATTATCTACGTCTAATTTTAAACCACAGGAGGGACAAATTATTGAATTTTTAGAGACTAATTGCTCTATTGATATTGTTATTTTAAAACTGCATTGAGGACAATTTAAGCCAGGTTTGTTATTCATTTTATTACGGTTTTGGGTTAATATCTATTTTATATGGCAATTCTGTTGAATTATTTACTGCAACTACTTCTACAAAATCTTTAATTTTAATGGAATAAATACCATAAGGAACTTGGTTAAAAGTTACTATTCCTTCTTTTCCTTGTATTTCTGCCTGCATTGTATTTGAGCCAATTAATTGAACAATTGTTCCTTTGTTCATTAATTTGTCTTTTTCTCGGACTTCAATATCAAGTTTTTCTATTTTTCCTGTGTTGGTAGTTTCGGAAATTGCACTTTCCATTATGTTAAACATTTTTGATAGCCCAACAGGAATATCGGACTGCTCTATTTGCATGTTTATTTTTATGTTGTAGGATTGTGATGTTTCGCCGTTGTTGTTTTCTTTAAAAATTGTGCGAAGTTTTTTTGTTTCGGTTGCTTTGTCGTCTTCAACGCTTGTTATACTTATGTTGTAGTCTAAGTCCGTTTGTTTTATTTGCATCATAGGAATTGGCAAAATGGAGAGCAACGGAACTTGTATTGTGGCAATTACAATATCACCCTCTTCGTTTGTTTTTTCGTAAGAAAAAGTTATCATACGTATAGAGCCAAAATCGTCTTCGTCTTTGCCATTGGCAAAACCTACTTCTTTTATAAATTGGGCAGTTGCCTGTGCTGCAAGAGTTTCGCCCTCTATTATGGCACGAATAGGCGTGCCTATTATTTCGTGAAAATATAATGGTTCCATAGTTTTAAAGTTCTATTACGTTTTGTTGATTATCAATTTGATATTTATTTATTTCGGTGTTCAGTTGTAGCGACGAAATATTTGCTTCTGATATTTTTTCTAACTCCGAATTTGTAACGGCAATTTCTATTTCGTTGTCTGTTACATTTGTAACAGCAAACTTCAAATCTATTGTTAGGTCTTTTATTTCTACTCTTGGTATTGGAAAGTGTTTTAGTATAGCATCTTTTTTATACTGCTCTCCAATTTTTTTGCTCGAAACATCGGCAGTTTGTTTTGCTTTGCCGATGTCTTGCAAAATTGTTCCTATTACTTGGTTTAATGTGGGCATGGGTTTGTTATTTTAATTCGTGTGAATACCAATTGTTTGGTAATAAAGATGTTTTTTCTTGACTTATTAATGTTTTCTTATTGTTTGAGAATTTATAATGTTTTCTTACTTCGGGACTTAAAGCCATGTCGTCTGTATTTTCAAAAATAATTTCTTCTGTTTGTATTAAATCAAAATTATTCCAAATATATTTTCTCCAAATATATTCGCACTTATTTTCAACTATTAAAGAATTATTTAGTGTGTCAATAAGTAGTTTTGTGTTAAAATCTAATTCGTTTTTATAATAGAAGGTATCTTTATTGTTGTCAAACAAATAAATAGAATAACTATTACTACTGATATTCGCATTACAATATTGCCAATTTATTGCTAAATCATTTATGTAATCTAAATTTAAGTCCAATATTTTATATTTGATATATCCTATTGCAGTATTATCTATTATTTTATCTATTTTTTTATTTTTACTATAAACTTTATAAATCTGATAATTAGTTATGTTAGATTTATTATATATTTTAAAGGTTACATACATATAGGTGTGTGCAGTATTTATCCCGTTCAATATTGCGTATTCAATATCTACATTCTTAAATTTACTAAAATGATATTGATAATTATTCAATTCGCTTATTTCTTTGTATATATGCTCATTAACTTTTATTGTAAGAATGCTGTCGTTTTTTCTTTTTTGCTCTTGGTCAAGTCTTTTAAACATATTTTCAATTGATGCTTCTTTTGATTTTGGCGAATAAAGAACCCAGTGTTTATCTATTACATAAACCCAATTTGAAATACGCTTTGGTTTTTCATCATTTTTTATTACTTGCTGGTATTTGAATAAATGTTCATAATTTAAACTATCTGAAAAAAAATAGATTAGTAAATAATTTGATGAACTAAAATTAAGATAGCGAGTTTTAAAAATAACTGACCTTTTTGTTTTTGTTGTATCTGAATTTCTATAAAAGTGACAATGTAAAAAATCCTCATCATATTTAAAATTATCGTATGATAAAAGCATCGTTTTTTTGTATAAGTTTAATTGGTTTTTACTATATTTAATTACATAACTTCCACTTCTGTATGTGCTAATAATTGCATATAAAAATATTGGAATAAATATTAATCTACGTAACAAACCTCTTATATTTGGTTTCTTTTTTCTTATTATTAAACCCATTATTAAGAATTTACTGTGTGCTTAGAATAATTATACTTAATATTATTTAAATTATAACTCATTTCAATAAGATAATATTTTTCAATTTTTATTCGTTCAAAAGGTATTTTATTATTTAACTAAAGTTTCGGAGTTGTAAACACTTGAATATCAATGGATAAGTAGA
>JAOZQN010000665.1 GCA_029932195.1 Bacteroidales bacterium
GCTCAAAAACCCACCACCACCCACACAAAATATCGTCACAAGAGCAGTTACCGTTGTGCCTCATTAAAAAACGAAAATAGAGATTGAAAATTAAAATGCAATAATCGTAATATTTGTAAGGTTTTAATTACTTTTGCAAAATTGGAGAAACTTGATTTTTTAAGTTTTGAATAAATTAAAATAATATGGCAAACGAAAAAAAGACAGATTTTTTTATAGGGAAACTTCTTGATTTGGCAAAAATTAAGTTTACACCAAATGGAAGTGATATTAAAGAAATTCAAGATGCCTTAAAAACAGCTTCAAAAAAAGGAACAGGAAAAGTTGGGTTTCCTGAATTTACCGCAAAATCAAAAGATTTTATAATCGTAATTGAAGATAAGGCTGATATTGAAAAGCAAGTTGATTACAAAGATGAAGAAAGGATTGAATTATCAACCACAACAAAATCAAAAACAGATTATGCAGAAAACGGAGCATTACACTATGCAAATGAGATAATTAAAAAAACTTCATTCAAAAAAGTTTTTGCATTTGGTTGTTCAGGAGATGAAAAACATCACATTATAAGACCAATATTTGTTAATGAAAAAAGTTATAAATTATTACAACCCGTTGAGAATTTTGAAAACTTTTTTGAAAACAATATTGAAAAATATTACAGAGAACAAGTATTAGAAGAAACACCAAGCGAAACTCTTGAACTCGAAGATATAATAAAAAAGTCATCAGAATTACACGAATATTTAAGAAACTACGGGCAATTAGGTGATAGTGAAAAACCACTTGTTGTTTCTGCAATACTTCTGGCTTTAAGAGAACAGTCTTTCACTTTAAGCTCGCTAACTGGTGATGATTTAAAAACTGACGGACAAAAAATATATGATGCTCTTTCAACTCATATGACAAGAGTAAAAGTAAAACCTGAAACAAAAAAAGAACAAGTTTTAAGTCAGTTTAATGTTGTAAAAAACCGAACAACATTAAATCAAGTAGATGAGCGACTTGCAAAAACACCTTTGAAATATTTTGCTGAATTTCTGCAAAAAAATGTTTACGAAACTATTGCTGAAAATTCAAACGAAGATGTTTTAGGTCGATTTTACGGTGAATTTATTCGTTACAGCGGCGGAGACGGACAGACACTGGGAGTTGTTTTAACCCCAAGTCACATAACGGAGCTATTTTGTGATTTGGCAGACATAAAGCCAACAGATAATGTGTTTGACCCCTGTTGCGGGACAGGTGGTTTTTTAATTACCGCAATGAATAAGATGCTTAAACAAGCAAAGCCATCTGAAAAAGAAATCATAAAGGCAGAAAAAATACACGGAATAGAAATTAGAGAGGATATGTTTGCTATTGCCACAACAAATATGATTTTCAGAGGCGATGGAAAAAGTAATTTGATAAAAAATGATTTTTTAAAACGAAAAACCGAGAAAATTAGAGAAAATAATTATTCCGTTGGTTTTATGAACCCACCTTATTCGCAAGGAAAAGGAAAAGATACTGCTCATTTATCGGAAATTAACTTTATCAACCATTTATTAGACGGCTTGGCAGACGGTGGCAGATGTGTTGTAATTGTTCCACAATCTACAATGGGTGGTAATAAAAAAGAAGACAAACAAATAAAAAAGAGAATTTTAGAAAATCATACACTTGAAGGAGTAATTACACTAAATAAAGAAACTTTTTACGGAGTAGGGACAAACCCTTGTATTGCTGTTTTTACAGCTCACAAACCACATTCAGAAAAGAAATATTGTAAGTTCGTAAATTTTGAAAATGACGGTTTTGAAGTCCGTAAACACGTTGGTTTAGTAGAAACAGAAAGAGCAAAAGAGCGTAAGGCCCACTTGATTAACTGTTGGTTGCATGATGCACCTGCCGAAAGTAAATTCCTGGTTAAAACCACTATTTCAGCAGAAGATGAATGGTTGCACTCTTTTTATTATTTTAATGATGAAATACCCAAAGAAGAGGATTTTGACAAAACGATTGCAGATTATCTTTCTTTTGAGTTTAATATGATTGTACAAGGTAGAGAATATTTATTTAAAAATGCAGAATAATATGAAAATGTTATTAAAAAACAGAGAGTGGAAAAAGTTTAAATTAAGTTCAATTTTTGAAATTGAGAACTGTAAATGCTCTAAGGTTTCTGATTTAAAAAATGGAAATTTTCCTTATGTTGGAGCAACAAACAGAAACAATGGAGTTTTAAAATTTGTCAAACCAATTAACAGTATGATTACAAAAGGTAATTGTATCGCATTTATTTGTGATGGAGAAGGGTCTGTTGGTTATTCAATTTATAAGAACGAAAGTTTTATAGGTTCAACAACTGTAAAAGTTGGTAGAAACGATAAACTTAATAAATACGTAGGTGCATTTATTACAACAATTGCAGATACAGTAAGTAGTAAATATAATTTTGGATTTAAGAGAAATGAAGCACATTTAAAAAATGAAATTTTAATACTTCCCACAGCACGCAAGAATGAACCAGACTACGCATTTATGGAAACTTATATGCGAAAAAAAGAGCAAGAAAAAATAAAAAAGTATAAAAATTATATTTCAAAAAGATTAAAAACCCTTGAACAGGCAGTGAATACTTTTTCATTTAATGAAAAAGAGTGGGAAGAATTTTTTCTAAATGATATTTTTTCAAAAATTCAAAGAGGGAAAAGATTGAAAAAAGCAGACCATAAAAAAGGTAAAACGCCTTATGTTTCTTCTACTGCAATGAATAACGGAATTGATAATTATATAAGTAATAAAGAAAATGTTCGTATATTTTCAAATTGTTTAAGTCTTGCAAATAGTGGTAGCGTTGGGGCTTGTTTTTATCAACCTTATAAATTTATAGCAAGCGACCATATTACTAAATTAGAGAATGAAGAATTTAATAAATATATCTTATTATTTCTATCAACAATAACAACAAGATTAGGAGAGAAATATAGTTTTAACAGAGAGATAAATGATACAAGAATAAGAAGAGAGAAAATTTTATTACCAATCAATGAAAATAAAGAACCTGATTATGATTTTATGGAAAATTATATAAAAAGACTTGAATTACAGAAACTAAAAAAATATTTAGACTACAAGCTTAAAAAAAAATAAAAAAGGAGGCACAATCGAGTAGGCGGTCGGTAAGGTGTTAATAATTTGGTGTTTTGCTAAAAAAAGTTCCCCCAGTTTTTGTA
>JAOZQN010000666.1 GCA_029932195.1 Bacteroidales bacterium
ACTAGTTGTTAGATATTAAATACCAACAAAAATAAAAAGAGTAATTTTTTTTTTTGCTATTAACTATCTCATAATCATTCCTTAATTTGTAAAAAGAAAATTCATGAAAAAAGAAATTCTTATTATTTGCATAATGTTTTTTTCCTTTGGGACAACTTATTCTCAAAAAACAGATACAACAAGTATCTTAGATACAAGGACTTATACCATTTCCTATTTTGGAAATAATCTTCTTAAACCTGGAATAAAATTAGAAACAAATGTTATACTAACAGAAAAAATTGTAATTAAAAAGAAAGGAGTAAGAACAAAACAATTTTTATTGGGTGGAAATTTGGGTTTTTATTGGCATCATAGAAGTCATATTGGAGGTTTTAATTATTACCAAGTTATTTATAAAAATACCAAAACAACAAAACTAAAACATACTAAAATTGGTATTGGACCTGGAATTTACCGTTCTTTCTATCCCCAAACTTATTCAGTTAGCAATGGAAATGTAAATAAAGCTTCATTAGCAGGCAGAACTTATTTTGCTCCTGTTTTATCTTTTGGAACAGGACGAATTATTCCAGACCGTTTTTTTCAATCTCGCACCTTCTCTACTAACCTTATGTTTTTATTTGATTATAATTCTGGTATAGTGCCATTATTAAATTTTGAAGTAGGTCTTTGTTTTAATTTTAACTCACATTATACTTTGAAATAATATTAAACTTACTTTCAATATTGTGCTGTTTTTAATTTATAAAATGTAAAAAATACGGCTACCCACGTAAGGTTGAATATCTAAAATTTGTCCAACTTTACGTGGATAGCCAAAAATACTGACTAAAAAACTAAAAATCTTCCAAAATGAAAAAAATAATTCCTTTTTTATTTATCCTTTTTTTATTTGTATCTTCCTGTAAAAAAAATGACTTCTCGTTAATATCCGATGATTTTCGTGTGCGACATGCAGGTGCAGATATGCCTGTGTATGTGCATGGTAATGGTTCTGAAAAAACATTTATCCTTTTTATTCACGGTGGACCAGGAGATAGCGGATACGCAAATAGAGGTGGTAAAGCAGCCATAGAATTAGAAAAAAAATATGTAATGGTTTATTGGGACCAAAGAGGGCAAGGAATGTCGGAGGGGAAATTTAATTCCGAAGATATTACAATAGATTTGATGGCAGAAGATGTGCACGCAGTCATTCAGGTTTTGAAAAACAAATATGGAGACGATATTAAAATTTTTCTGCTCGGGCACAGTTGGGGAGGAACGCTTGGCACAGCGTATTTGTTGAAAAATGATTATCAGCACGAAGTAAATGGCTGGATAGAAGTTGATGGCTCACACGATTTTCCAAAAATAAATACCGAAGCAATAAAAATGTTTTTAGATATTGGAAATGAACAAATTAGTTTAAATAACAATACAGAAAATTGGCAAGAAATAATTTTGTGGACAGAACAAATTGACACAAATAATTTGACAAATCAAATGATATTTGACATAAATACTAAATCACATCTTGTTGAATCTTACTTTTTAGAAGATAATATTTTACAAAAACCAGATGATAAAACAATGAGAGACATTGGCATACTTTATAATCAAAATACAATAACAAGACTTTTTTCAGGAAATTATACTTTTATGGGAAATGATAAATTTTTCAATGAAGTTGTAAATAATTCCTTCACGCCAGAATTACATAAAATAACAATTCCTTGTTTATTTTTGTGGGGAAAATACGATTTTGTTGTGCCACCAGCACTTGGCTACAATGCTTATAATCGGGTGAATACAACAGAAAAAGAACTAATTATTTTTGAAAAAAGTGCACATTCACCAATGATAAATCAAGCCGACGAATTTGTTGAAGCAGTTACAAATTTTATTGAAACTTATAAATAATTTTCAAGTTGCATCACTTTTATCATTAAAACTATAAAAATAACCCTTAGCTTGTTACAAAAATAGAAAATTATTTAAAATTGATGATGGATAAATTCTAATAAATATAACATTTGGGTAGTGTAACAAACTGGTAGTTATTTTTGATGTTACTAAATTCCTACGGAATGTTAGTAAATCTTTTTACGATAAACACTTACTAACATCCCGCAGGGATTTAGTAACGTGGTGCATAACTACCAATTTACAACACTACCGAAATAATTAGATCCTTTTAAGTTCGTAAAGTAGAATTAAAAAGAAAAATATATGAAATGTTTTTTCAATTGTATATGTCTTATTTTGAGGATAATATCAATAAAAATTTATTTTTTTGAAAAAAAATACACAAACAAGGGGTTACCTAAAGCAATCTCACTTTACTAAGTAATAAAGCTATGATTAATTTAGAAAAAAGCACAAAAATGGTAACCTGAATAGGTTCTAATTCCACTAAATAGTACAGTTTAACAATTTTAAAAGTTTATGAAAAAATAACCAACACCACCGTTTGCCTTGCCAAGCACAGTAACAAAGCAAACCGCAGGAAAAACTAACTTCTGAATTTCAAAACTTCTGAACTTCAAAATTTAACAAAAATAGCCTGTGTTACCACAAAAAGAGTTTATACAAATTATTAATCTTTTAATTTTAATGTAATCATGACAAAAAATTTAATGATATTGGTTGGTTTAATGCTTTTTATTAGCTTACCAAATTTTGTTTTCGGACAAAATGAACTCAACAATCCAAATGTTGTTTACGATAGATTTGGAAAAGCTTACACACCTTATAACATAGAACCTAGTACAAAAACAAGTGTAAATGCAGGATATTTTGAACTTATTTTTGAAGAAAACTCTGGATTTGATGATGCAACTTACGGAGATCAAAGGAAAGATGTTATAATACAAGTTCTTAAAGATATAAGTGTGTTACTTAATCCTACTGGTACTGTGCCTTCTAGTTTGCCAAATGGAGAACGAGTAAAAATCCAAGTTTTTTCGCAAGAAGTAATTCCTTCTACTGCATTAGCAGGTGCATCGTCGTACTACAAAGATTTTGGTTCTGGATTTTCAAATGGAAATGTATGGGAGTACCTTACAACATCAAACGACCCTTATACATATACAACATTTGAAGGTTGGTATCATGGTTATTTAGGTGTTAATTTTAATAAAAAATGGAATCTAGACTATTTAAGTTATGATACTGAAGTTTCGGAGTTTATAATTAATTGATTATTACGTATATAATGTTTTTG
>JAOZQN010000667.1 GCA_029932195.1 Bacteroidales bacterium
GCTATATGTTATCATAAGGTTTTATTTTTAATGGTAATTAAGTGTAATACAAGGTATAAAGTAATGTGTCCAATTAGAAAATTAGAGCATATCAATTTTTAGAATTTTCAATTTCACAAAGAAAAAAAGAAATACTGGATAATAAACAGCAACAAAACAATTATAAATCAAACTATTGCAAACAAAATTGTTTTCAATTAAATAGCAAATATAAAACTTCAATAATTAAGAAACTATTGAAAGATTAGTGCTTGAACTTAATAACATTTCGGTTTACAGTCAAATATTGTGATGAAATAATATTTGACCAATTCAGTAGAGACATTGCATGCAACGTCTGTAACAATATTTTATCCTGCAACAATTACTCTGAGACGTTGCATACAACGTCTCTACAAATAATTGTATAAAATAGATAAAATTAATATCGTTTTGATTATTAATATTATAATTAAATTTCCATATTAATATTCCATCACAATATTTGACTGTAAACCATAACATTTTTAACCTAAACACTTATGGGTTAAAAAACGCCAGAAGATTTGCTGATAAAAACCCGCAAGCGTCTGCAAGACCTTGCGGCGTTTCTCTGTTTAAAAAAAATAAACACTAACTTTAACTGCAAAGTTATTATTTTTTTGTTTATATTCCAATACCTTACCCTTAAAAAATCTGTATTTTGACATGTAATATTAATTTTTTGAAAAAAAATAAAAAAATAAGAATAATTAATCTTTTTTTTCTTAATTTTGCGACTTTAAAATACTTCTCTTAGAAATATTCACGGGGTGGCTTAAATGCCACCCCGTGAATAGAGGAGGAATGTTCAACTCTAAGAACTTTTACAAAATAAACTTTACAACTAAATAAAATCATGTCTAAAAACACCGGAAAGGTTGTCCAAATAATAGGACCCGTAATTGATGTTAGCTTCGAGAAAGCAGGTAGCGATATTCCTAATATCTACGATGCATTAGAAATAACAAGAGAAAATGGAGATAAAATAGTAGTTGAATGTCAGCAACATATTGGCGAGAATACTGTGAGAACAATCGCAATGGACTCTACCGATGGACTGAGACGAGGAATGGACGTTGTAGCAACTGGCAAACCAATTATTATGCCTGTTGGCGAAAAAATTAGAGGAAGACTAATAAATGTTATTGGAGAAGCAATTGACGGAATTGGTGATTTAGATAAAACTGGTGGATACCCTATCCATACAGAAGCACCTGAATTTAAGGAACTTTCGACAGAATCGGAAATTCTTTTTACAGGTATAAAAGTTATTGACCTTATTGAACCATATTCAAAAGGTGGAAAAATTGGACTTTTCGGCGGAGCAGGTGTTGGTAAAACTGTTCTTATTATGGAACTTATCAACAATATTGCAAAAGGATATTCAGGAATGTCGGTTTTTGGAGGAGTTGGAGAACGAACCAGAGAAGGAAACGATTTACTTAGAGAGATGTTAGAGTCTGGAGTAATGACTTATGGAAAAGAATTTATAGAAGAATTAGAAAAAAACGGCGGTTGGGATTTATCAAAAGTAGATAAAGAAGCACTCAAAACGTCTAATGTATCAATGGTTTTTGGACAAATGAACGAACCACCAGGAGCAAGAGCAAGGGTAGCACTTGCAGCACTTGCAGTAGCCGAATATTTTAGAGACGGCGACGGCGAAGGAGCAGGAAACGATATTCTTTTATTTATTGATAATATTTTCCGTTTTACCCAAGCAGGTTCGGAGGTCTCAGCACTTCTCGGACGTATGCCTTCGGCGGTAGGATACCAACCTACACTTGCAACCGAAATGGGTGAAATGCAAGAAAGAATTACATCTACAAAAAGAGGTTCAATTACATCTGTGCAAGCAATTTATGTGCCTGCCGATGACCTTACGGACCCTGCACCAGCAACAACTTTTGCCCACTTAGATGCAACAACAGTTCTTAGCCGTAAAATTTCGGAGCTTGGTATTTATCCAGCTGTTGACCCACTTGATTCTACTTCACGAATTTTAACAGAAGAGATTGTTGGACCAGAGCATTACAAATGTGCTCAAGACGTAAAAGAGACTCTACAAAGATATAAAGAACTTCAAGATATTATTGCTATCCTTGGTATGGAAGAGCTTTCGGAAGAGGATAAACTCGTAGTTCACAGAGCAAGACGTGTGCAACGATTCCTTTCGCAACCATTCCACGTTGCCGAAGCTTTTACAGGACTAAAAGGTGTTCTCGTTCCAATTGAAGAAACTATAAAAGGTTTCAATATGATTATGAACGGTGAAGTTGATCAATATCCCGAAGCAGCATTTCAACTTGTTGGAACTATTGACGACGCAATAGCAAAAGGCGAAAAACTAATTAAAGAAGCACAAGAAGATTAATGAAAAATTGTTGAATTGTTAAATTGCATTATTGTTAATTTTGACAATATAACAATTCAACAATATAACAATATAACAATACAGCAATAAACCAATATATAAAATGATTTTAGAAATAATATCTCCCGAAAAAGTGTTGTTTTCTGGCGACATACATTTGGTTCAAGTTCCGGGAACTACTGGTTCTTTTGAAATAATGAAAGACCATGCTCCAATAATATCATCACTTGAAGAAGGCAAAATAAAAGTTATTACTGACAAAGGTGAAGAGCTTTTTTTTGAGACAAAAGGCGGATTTGTAGAATCGCAAAAAAACAAAATATCTATTCTTGTTGAATAGAAACTTATAAAAAACAAAAAAGCGAATCTAAAAGATTCGCTTTTTTTATAAATGAAATTGAACTACTCACGTAAGGCTAATACCAAACCGTAATCAAAATAGTGTTTTAGAAAATGAATTATTTTTTGTTTATTTGATTTATCAAAATTCTTGCATAGCCGTAATTTTTTAAAGAAAAATAAACAAAAAAGAAACGTTTTATATTCATTATTTTGATAGCGGTTTGGTATAAGCAAGGATAATTATCAACATATTGCAATCAAAAAAAAGCTCTTATAGACAGAATATTTTATTTATTTTTGCACCAGCGGTGCAATATATTGATAGAAATATATAAAATCCAGCAAACAGCACCCCAGCGGGGTGCAACATAATTACGTCTTTTTTTTCAACAAATTATAGCACCCCGCTGGGGTAAGGTGTTAATAATTTTATGTTTTTATAATAAAAGTTCCCCCAGTTTTT
>JAOZQN010000111.1 GCA_029932195.1 Bacteroidales bacterium
AAAAACATTATATACGTAATAATCAATTAATTATAAACTCCGAAACTTCAGTATTTTATATATTGAAAATCAGAGTTAAATTAATTATTAAGTTCTCAGTTGCAAACTTCAATTTTAATAAAAAGATTAAAAAGTATTTTTTTATTAATATTTTTTTCTAAATTTGTCTTTCTTTAATTATTAACCAAATAAAAAAAACAATGAAATTAAACAAAATTTTAGGTTCAATGTTAGTTGCTTTAATTGCAATAAGCATAATGAGTTGTAGCCCTACAGGTAGTTCTATAACGTTAAACAAAACAGTATTTAACCAAGGAGATGAGGTTACAATTAAGTATTCTGCGAAGGAAGAGTTAGGTGATCACGCATGGATTGGAATAATTCCATCAGATATTCCACATGGAGATGAAGCAGAAAATGATAGGCACGATATTGCTTATAAGTATTTTACAGAAAAAGAAGGAGAGATGATATATACCATTGATTTTGAACCTGGTAAATACGATTTTAGAATGCACACATCAGATACTGATGGTAAAGAAATTGCTTCAATAAGCTTTGAAGTAAAATAAATATCAATTATCAGGGGCTATTGGCTTTTAGATATTGGTTATTCGTTTAGTTTTTATCGCTTTGCGAAGCCAATTGCCAACAGCCCCCAATATATTACACACTCATATCAATTAAAATTATAATTTAAAAACCCGTTGTAAAAACGGGTTTTTCTATGCTGTTGTTATTAAATATATTGCAGAAGAAGTAAAATCAAACCAATAAGAATCAATATTCCTCCAATTGTACTAAAAATCCCTAATCCACCAACTAAAGCTCCAACTAAAATAAAGATTAAACCTATAACAATAAGCAATATAGGAAGTGGTAGTCCTGCTGTTTTTTTTACAAAATTTTGGATTTTTGTGATTTGTGGTATAAATCTGTTTTTCGCTTTTTTGAAAAGCTTAAAAGGTTTGTCTTTTTCTGTCTGCACTATGTTTGTTAAATCTGTTTGAGTGATTGTAACACCCTGTTTTTGAGCTTCTTTTGTTACAGTTGTTGCATTTAGAGACATCGCTCCAAAGAACAAAAATAGAATACTTAGTAAAATCGTTTTCTTCATTGTTTTAAAGTTTAGAGATTATTATTAAAATTACGTTTTCAAAATTTAAAAACATCGCAAATTAACAAAAAATTTAATTTAATTAAAACTTTTATTTTATTTTATGGAAAAAGAATATACTTTTGTTTTATAAACACATTATATTAACAATTTTAAAATTATCAAATGAAAAAATTATTATTTACAAGTATTTTTATTTTTACAGTAATGTTTTTATTTGCCCAAAGTCCTTTGCCCAAAGGTCAGATGCAACTTAATGCAGGAATAGGGCTTTCAGACTGGGGCATACCTATTTATATAGGTTTAGATTATTCAGTTCATGACGATATTTCTATTGGAGGAGAGCTTAGTTACCGTTCTGCAGATAATAATAATTGGAATAATAAAAATTACTCTGGCAATGTTCTCGGGATACACGGAAATGGAAACTATCATTTTAACACTTTGCTATCAATACCTTCAGAATGGGATTTCTATGCAGGTTTAAACTTAGGTTTTTACAGTTTTAGTAATAGTAACTATAATTCAGGGGTAGGACTTGGTGCTCAGATAGGTGGCAGATACTATTTTAATCAAAAAATTGGAATAAATCTTGAATTTGGTGGAGGAAATCTTCTCTCAGGAGGAAAATTTGGAGTATCTATTCGTTTATAAAATAAGAAAAAGAGGCTGTTTTTTTAACAGCCTCTTTTCTATGTTTTGCTCTTCATCTTTGACTTGAACCAATTACCCCCTGTTTAACAGTCAGATGCTCAAGCCAACTGAGTTATTGAAGAAAATTATATCTCTCCTTTTGTGAAAATTTCAGCAAAAACTATTATGAAATCTAAAATAAAGCTATTTTATATCTTTTTGTTACTCGTTTTAGTTATGTCTTGCTCAAATTCTTCAAATATTGAAAGCAACAATAACATAGAAAGGCAAATAGACTACACCATAGAATTTAATGATTTGTTATCATCTTTTCCAAGTCCTAATTATTATCTTATAGTATCAAAAATCTCTGAAAAATATAATGATACACTATTTTTAAATACTTCCAACTATAATAATATTGATAGCCAATATATTGACATTCTTCTCGGAATAAAAATTGCAGATTTAACTTTTAAATATGCACATTATAAAAATATAGATCTGGAATTAGAAATGATAAAAAAATTGTCTAATAAAGATGGATTTGATGAACATTTTGATTTTAACAATTTTAAATTTTATAAAAAAAGTGATATTAACAGACTTCGTTAATAAAAACATTGCTTTTTTCAAAACAAGACAAATTGTCAGTAGTTAAACGCTTTATAGTCAAGCATTTACCAATTGATGTAAAGTCTTTTTAGAATGTCCAATTATTTTTTCACAATTAAGCCTTGTAGATTTGAATACAATAATAGTTATTAATCTTACTCGACTGCAACTCTCAGAAATAGGGTTAAAAGTCAAAAAAATAGGATTTCACTAAATTCATAATAATGTCCAATTTTAAAACACTCATTATCACTGAGTTACATGTCTGTCATTTTGTCAAATTTGACGAAGTCTGATTAAGGAAAATATACCAGAAAATATAGATAGTCTTCTTTTTTTATCTGTTACTGGAATACATAATTATTTAGAAAATAATAATTCAAAAGACAAATACGAAAAAGCATTCAACCTTTTTTTTGGCTTTTGGCTAAAAACCACCTATATTTTAATTCATCAATTAGAAGAAGAAAACAGAGATATTATTGGACAAGAAGTTGAAGTTGGAAAGCTTTTTTATAGTTTGAAAAAAGTATTTAATAATAATATTCAAATGAAAATAGAAAAACTTAATGTTTATTTCTTTGATTTCGCTAATTTTAAAACTCATTATTTGAATTAAAAAATAGTATAATGATATTCAGTTATTTATATTATCTAAGATAATCAATATCTTGTTTGGTCGTTTTATTTTATTTTAATTTTAGTATTTTTTTTAAAACTTAAAATTATAATAACCTGGATTTCAAATAAATAACAATATTCAATTAACGGGTGAAAATATTAGCGAAATCAAAGTTATTTTGATAAAGTTAAAATAATAAAACCAGAAAAAGATCCAATTATTGACTCTATTATAGATTTAGCTCAAAATAATGAAGATATTATGATTGATATTGTTTATTATACTAACTATCCAACTATTTACGAAATTTCTGACTCTGACTACAATAATATCAAGGAAGAAATAACCAAAACCTACAATTTTATTTTGCAAGATATGGAAAACAAATAAAATAACTTTAAATATTATATTTTAGATCTAACAAGTTTTGTAGGGCGAAAAACATAGTTTATAATCGCACTACAAAACCCGTGTATGTAATTTTTAGAAACTTATCCGCCCTGTTTTTTTTAGCTATCTAAACAAGATTTAAAATATATTGCCCGTATTGATTATTTTTTAATGGTTCGGCAAGTTTTTTAAGTTGTTCTTTGTCAATAAGTTTCATTCTGTATGCAATTTCCTCTATACACGCAACTTTTAGTCCTTGTCGGTTTTCTATTGTTGCTATAAAATTTGAGGCATCAAGTAAACTTTCGTGAGTTCCTGTATCAAGCCACGCCATTCCACGTCCCAAAAGCTCAACTTTTAACCTGTCTTCTTCTAAAAACAGCCTGTTTAGGTCTGTTATTTCAAGCTCGCCACGTGCTGATGGTTTTAGATTTATTGCTTTTTTAACAACATCGTTGCTATAAAAATAAAGTCCCGTTACAGCATAATTTGATTTTGGATTTTCTGGTTTCTCTTCTATACTAATAACTTTTTTGTTTTTGTCAAATTCTGCAACTCCGTATCTATGCGGGTCTTTTACGTAGTATCCAAAAACAATTGCTCCATCTTCTAATTTTGCTGATTTTTGCAAAATCCCAGTCAGACCGTAACCGAAAAATAGATTATCTCCTAAAATTAAACAAACATTATCGTTGCCTATAAAGTCTTCGCCAATAATAAATGCTTGTGCAAGTCCGTCTGGCGAAGGCTGAATTTCGTAAACAATTGACAAGCCAAGTTGAGAACCATCGCCAAGTAAATTTTCGTATAAATGAATATCTTGTGGCGTTGAAATAATTAAAATTTCCCTAATTCCAGACAACATCAAGATTGACAATGGATAGTAAATCATTGGTTTATCATAGATTGGGATAATTTGTTTTGAAATACTTTTTGTGATAGGATAAAGCCGTGTGCCAGCTCCTCCTGCGAGAATAATTCCTTTCATGTTTTTTTTGTTAAAAGTTACAGGTTTCAAGTTACAAGTTGCAAGTGCTGGTTACTAAAAATGATAAAAAATTTAGAACTTGTAACCTGAAACTTGAAACTTGTAATCTGTTAAATATGAATAGCTTCACCATGTGCTTCTGCCGCTGCTTCCATAATAGCCTCAGACATAGTTGGATGTGGATGAATTGATTTTATCAATTGATGTGCTGTTGCTCCAAGTTTTTTGCTAACAACAAGTTCTGCAAGCATTTCGGTAACATTCATACCAATTAAATGAGCACCAATAAGTTTGTCTGTTTTTTTATCAAAAATTAATTTTGCAAAACCCTCTCTGCTACCAGCCGCTGTTGCTTTGCCAAGTGCCGAAAACGGGAATCTACCAATTCTAATTTCAAAACCAGAATCTATTGCCGATTTTTCGGTATATCCCACCGATGCAACTTCTGGATTTGTGTAAATTGCTCCTGGGATATTATGATAATCAATCTTTTCTGGATTTTTACCAGCAATATTTTCTACGCAAGTAATTCCTTCGGCAGAAGCTACGTGGGCAAGTGCTGGAGTATTTATTATATCTCCAATTGCATAAATTCCTTCAACATTAGTTTTATAAAAATCATCAACTTTTATTTTACCTTTTTCCGTTTGAATATCAAGTTCTTCTAAGCCAATATTTTCAAGATTTGGAGTAATTCCAACTGCCGAAAGAACAATATCTGCTTCAATAATCTCTTCACCTTTTGGAGTTTTTATTTGAACTTTGCAAATATCTCCATTCGTATCAACTGACTCTACAACAGATGATAACATTAATTTTATTTTAGCTTTCTTCAAACTTTTAGCTAATTGCTCCGAGACTTCTGCATCTTCTAAAGGAGTAACAGTTGGCATAAATTCTACCAAATAAACTTTTGTTCCCATAGTGCTATAAAAAAATGCAAGTTCTGTTCCAATAGCCCCCGAACCCACAACTACCATAGTTTTAGGTTGTTCTGTTAAAGAAAGAGCTTCTCTGTAACCTATAATTTTTTTGCCATCTTGTTTTATACTTGGCAAAACTCGTGAACGTGAACCAGTTGCAATAATTATATGTTTGGCAGTATATTCTTTTTTATCTCCATTACCAGATACTTCTACAGTGTTTTTTGCAGTAATTTTCCCAAAACCATTAATAATATTAATATCATTTTTTTTGAATAAAAAACCTACACCTTTGCTCATCTGCCCAGCAATTGTTCTGCTTCTTTTTATTATTTTTGAGAAATCTGCTTCAACTTCTCCTACTTTTATTCCGTATCTATTTGCAGATTTTATGTAACTGTAAACCTGTGAGCTTTTCAACAACGATTTTGTAGGAATACAGCCCCAGTTTAGGCAAATTCCTCCAATTTCTGCTTTTTCTACAACTGCTACTTTCATGTCAAGTTGTGAGGCTCTTATTGCAGCTACGTATCCACCTGGTCCGCTACCTATTACTATTAAATCAAAATTCATTTTTATTAAAGTTATAAATTAAAAAGTTTGGTAATTTATATTTACAATCTATTGTCAAAATTTAATCATCAATAACTACAACTGTATCTAAATCTAATCGGATTTTTAGCCATTCGGCGAGTTGTTCTTTCTGTTGTTTTTTATTATAATTAGAAATTCCTTTTTTCCAACTTATTATAAATGTTGGTATTGTATCTATTTTGCCTGTTGTGTCTAATTTAAAACTTTTGGCATAAGCAAAATTTTCTATCTTATCGTATTGAATATTAAATTCTTTGGTCAATTTTACCATTGGAATACTATCTTCTCTATATGCGAGGAGTTTTTTCTCCAAAAAGGCAATTTGTTCTTCTTTGTTTTCTAATATTTTTTCATTTTTTTCGTAAATTTCTTCAATAATACCAATTCTTACCTCTGTTCTTAAATTTGTATTTAAGTCGTTCATTTGACTTACTATAGCATCGGTATTATTTGTTGCTTGATGAACTTTTAAAATTGTTGTGTCAGTAGAAATTAGTCGCCTCATAAAATTCTTATTTTTATTAGACAAACCATAATCTTTTAATGATTTAGACCATTTATTAATTGTTTCGTCAGAAATTGGTTCACCTATTATGTATAGATGTATTATTGAAGTTGTATCATTAAAAACGTAACTTTTATTGATTATTTCGCTGCCTTCTGCTGCGAATATTTCTTCTATAAATTCGTCTGCATTAGCCTCAAATTTAGACTCTTTTATTACGTCCCAAAATATTTTTGCACTTGGCAAAATTACAATAATTACAAATATTACAATATATCGCTTTATTTTTCGCTCCTTTATGGCATCTAATGCGTGCTTTACAGGAAACTTAAGGTATTTTACTGTAACAAAGGTGCTTATACTGATAAAAACTGAATTTATAAAAAATAGATAAAAAGCTCCAAGCATAAATGACGGTTGCCAAGTTGCAAGACCGTAGCCAGCCGTGCAAAGTGGTGGCATTAAAGCAGTTGCAATTGCAACTCCAGGAATAACATTTGATTTTATTTTTCGTGAACCAGCAATAATTCCTGCAAATCCACCAAATGTTGCAATTAAAACATCTAATATTGTAGGTTGAGTTCTCGCCAATAATTCAGATTGCACTTCTTTTAGTGGCACTATCAAAAAATATAAGGTAGAAGTTAGTAAACTGATAACAACGGCTATCAAAATGTTCTTCAGAGCTTTTTTGAGAGTATCAAAATCATTTGTTCCAACAGAAAGTCCTATTGCTACAATTGGTCCCATTAGGGGTGAAATAAGCATTGCTCCAATTATTACTGCCGTAGAATTTACATTTAAGCCGATAGAAGCAATTAATATAGAGAACATTAGAATCCATACTTTATGTCCCCTAAAAACCATATCTTTTTTTATACTAACAACAGTTCCCGTAAAATCGGTGTCTTCTATAAAAAGGATTGTTTTAAAAAAAGCGACAACAGAGTCTTTTGCTTGCTTTAAATTTTGTTTTAACGATTCTTCAACTTTCTTTTCTTTTTTCTCTTCTAATGTTTTCTTATCTTTTTCCATTTATTTTATTTTTTTGATAATTTGGAATTTTGAGATTTTAGTTTTAATCCAAAAATAGAAGTTGTAAAAGTAGCAAAAGCAATAACAGAAATAGAACTTATTGGCATTAAAATAGCTGCAATTACGGGAGATAAAATTCCAGATAATGCGATAATTATCCCGATAATATTATATGAAAATGATAATAAAAAACTAAAATGAACAACTTTTAATGAAGTTTTGGTAAAGTTAATAAATTTTGACAAATTATCAAAATTATCTGCTTGCAGAATGGCATCACCTGCTGGCGAAAAATGATAAACATCATCGGATATTGAGAGTGCTACATCACTCTGTATCAAAGCCCCTGCATCATTTAAACCGTCTCCTATCATCAAAACTTTTTTGCCTTTTTCTTGTAATTTTTTTATGTAATTTTTCTTATCTTGTGGTTTTTGATTAAAATTAATTTTAACTACATCAAAGTATTTTTTCAGGTTATCTAACTCACTATTATTGTCGCCAGAAAGTAGGTGTAAATCAAAATTTTCTTGTAAGTTATTTATAACTTGGCTAAAACCTTCTCTGTATTTGTTATTTATTGTATAATATCCTCTAATGTTTTCATTTATAGATAAATAAACAATAGATTGTTTTTTTACTTTATCAAAATTATCGTTTGTATTTTTAACTTTGCCAAAGTTTTGAACTTTGGCAAAGTTGGTGTCCGCATCGGTATATTCTGCCGAGCCAAGTTTTATTTTTAAATTACCAATTTCTCCGTAAGTTCCTCTTCCAGACATTTCTATAAAATGTTCGGGTTCAATATATTCCACGTCTTGATAAAATCTTGTGAGTGCATAACTCAACGGGTGAGTAGATTGTTTGGATATTGAAAAAACAGCTCTAATTTCTTCTTTATTTAACTCATTACCAATGAATTTAATACTATCTTCGTCTGGTTTGGTGATAGTTCCTGTTTTATCAAATACAATTGTATCAATTTTTGTCATACGCTCAATTACATTTATATTTTTGATGTAAAAACCTTTACGACTAAATATTCGCATAGTATTTCCAAACGTAAATGGTATTGAAAGTGCTAATGCACAAGGGCATGCAATAATTAGAACAGCAGAAAACACAAAAATTGCATCTCTAAATTGCCCAAAAATTGCCCAAAAAATAAATCCAAGTAAAGCTATTGATATTACGCTTATAGTGAAGTATTTACTTATTCTATCAATTACAGATTTAAGTGTTTTCTTATTTTCACTGTCAGGGTCTTTTTGATTCCAAAGTTGGGTTAAATGACTTTGTTTTACGTCTTTAATAACCTTTACTTTTATAATTCCGCTTGTTTGTTTGCCTCCTGCATAAATAAAATCGCTTTTATTTTTCACAACAGGTGCAGATTCGCCAGTTACAAAGCTATAATCAATAAGTGCAATGCCTTCAAGTAGCTCAGAGTCAGCAGGTATAAGTTCATTATTTCTGATAAGTAAAATATCGTCTTTTTTAACTTCACTCAAAAGAATACTGTCTTCTTTGTTGTTATATATTTTTGTAACAGCAATGGGAAAATATGATTTGTAGTCCCTATCAAACGAAAGTGCCTTATAGGTGCGGGCTTGATACCATTTTCCTAGTAAAAGAAAAAATATTAAGCCAGCAAGACTGTCGGAATATCCTTGTCCTGTGTCTGTAAATATCTGAAATGCAGTTATTAAAAATAGAACAGTTATACCAAGTGCTATTGGAAAATCTATTGATGAAACTTTATTCTGTAAACTTTTGTAGGCAGAAATTAAATAATCATTTCCACTATAAAACACTGTGGGTAAAAGCAATACAAAATTTAGAATATTTAAAAATCGACTCAAAGAATCTTCCAGTGGTTTTCCATTAAAATATTCATTAAAATAATCTGGCAGGCTGTAAAGCATAATATTTCCAAAAGCAAAGCCTGCAATTCCTATTTTTAGTAATAGTTTTTTATTAGATTTTTTTTGAGCAGAATCGTCTTTTTTATCTAAAGTAATTTCTGGAACATAGTGCAGAGACACCAACAATTCAACAAGTTGCCGTAGCGAAATTTTTGATTTGTCAAAATTTATAGTAACTTCTTTTTTTGTAAAATTAGTTATTGAACTTATGACTCCTTTATTTAGAGTGTGCAAATTTTCTAATAGCCAAATACATGCAGCACAGTGGATTACAGGCACATAGAACGTGACTTTTACAAAATCATCTTCTACAAATTCAAATATTTTTTCCTGAATCTCTTCTTTATCCAAAAAGGCATATTTATCGCCAAGTTCTTCTGTTTCAACTTTTATACCCGGAGAGTCGTCAAATTCGTAATATCTATAAAGTTTATTTTGATTTAATATCTGATACACTGATTTACAGCCATTACAGCAAAATTTCAGATTGTTCCAAACAATAGGATTTTTTCCGCAATCTGCTCCACAATGCACGCATTTATTCTCTTTTTGCATGTTTATTAGTGTTGTTCCATTATTTGTATTTTAGAAAAAAAGGATATGAATAGTTCCAAATATCTGTATCTTCTTTATAATTTTTGAAAACTTTTTTTCTTGCTTCGGGTCTATTTTCATTATTAAAACCAAGCCATTTTATAGTTTCTATAGCTATTCTTCTTTCGTTTTCTGTTCGCTCTATATTTGAGATAATATCACCAGTATCAAAATCTATATCAAACCAATAATCAAAATGATAATGACAACTATCTGGTTTTAAGGGTTCAGGATTTATTGGATACATTCCTTTTTTTATTTCTTGACAACTATCACAAGACATAAATAAATTTGTCCATTCAAAAGCTAATTCTGGAAATTTAGATTTTGGTTTAAAATGGTCAATTGTTGGTCTAATATTATTTTTTTCTAATGGGTAAATACCACAATAAGAACAATGTTTTTTAGATGTTTTTTCTAATTCTTTGATTAAGATACTATTAACTGTTTCGTTATGATATTTATGCCAATTCCAGTATTCACTTTTTATTTTTCTTTTATCAATAAAATTAGTAGTCCATTCTTCTGCTTTTTGTATAAGACATTCTGGTTTTGAAACTATATTTCTATCAATTTTGTTCATAATTCAATAGTTTTTTTTGTTTTTTGTTCAAATTGCCTTATTTCCATTGTTACAATATCTCTAATTTCATAACTTTTCGAATTTAACATTTTATTAGCTTCTTTTTTTAATTTTATTTCTTCTTCTTTTGTTATTTTTCCTATTCTTTTTTTTCCTAATAATTTATAAAATGTTTTTAATGATTCTTCTGTTTCTTTATCATACATTTTTCCTTTACCATCAAAAAACAATTTATAAATACTTTCTATACTAAATCCTTTTGGTATTTTTTTATTAGTTACAGTAATTTTATTGTTTTCTTTTTTTACAATTAAAGCAGTTGCACCAACTGCCGATTGTAACGAAAAAATATTGTGTGTTGTTAAAATAAATTGAATTTTTGGGAAATACTTTCTTAATTGAAATAATAATTTTCTTTGCCAATTAGGGTGTAAATGCCTATCAAATTCATCAATAATAATTATTCCTTTTGCTTTATGAAAAATTGTTTCATTAATTTCCAAATTTTCATTTTTGTCTAAAATAGAGCTACGAACAGATAATATTCTAATAATAATATCGGTAATTAATAAAATGTGGTCTTTGTAACCTTCGCTAAGATGCTCTGTTTTAAGATTATTACCAAAAAAATCTTTAAAATAATAAACATGATTAATATAATGAATTTGTATTTGTTCGGACTCGGTAATTAATTGTAAAAAATTATTTATTGTTTCTAAAATTAGATTATTAATTAAAATAATTTCTTTATATTCACTATCAATATTTTTATTTTTTATTTTTAATTTTAGTTCGTCTCTTAAATGATATGGCAATTTTATTTCATTATCTAAATGTTCTAAAATTTTTAAAGGGTCGTGCATTTCTGAGTAATTGTCCTCAAAAATTGATTCTGTAAAATAGGATTTATTTTTGCCTATAATTAATTTTTCTACAAATTTAGTATGCTCTTGATTGTTTGTAGTATTTAGGTTTACTCCATAAGCAAGCATAATATTATAAGGTGGATTTACTGGCGACTCTTCTTTTGGAAGACCTTTTGAATAAATCCACAATTTTCTATATTCATTTTTTCCCCAATTAATTTTTATCTCAGACCTTTCTTCTTCTGCATTTAAGTTAATATAAGCAGGAAATTTTTTTGTATTTTCTTCTATATTATCTCTATTTAATAACCCAAGTGTGAGAGCTTGCAATAAAGATGTTTTTCCTAATCCATTGTTACCGAGAACAATATTAATCTTTTTAGATAGTTTAAATTCAATATCTTTAAATATTTTAAAATTTTTAATTTTTACATTTGTTACAAAACTTTCACCTTTCCATTCGGTATTAATTTGTAAATTTTCTTCCCCTATAAAATTTATTAAATCGGATATGGGAATATTATTTTGTCCATAATTATAAAAATCATCTTTCGCTTTTATGTGGTTTAATAATGTTTTCTTATCAATAGGAATTTGTGAATCAGAGAACTCATAATCAAAAAACCTAACTGAATCTATATTATCTATTATTTCTAAAAATTCGTGTTTATCATAAATACGCCAATACCTCCCTCTTAATTTTAATTTTTTACTAATAATTTCTGGAACAAAATCGGCGTTTCTATCAAATTCTACGATAGAATCTTTGTCAAGTTTAAAAAAATGACGAAAATCATTTATTTCATTATCTTCTTTATCAAAATTATACTCTTCTATTACCTGTCCCGCAGTTACTTGCCCAACGGTAGGAATATTTATATGAACAATCCAATCGCCTTTTTTTATATCTAATAAAAAATTTTGTTTGTTATATATTTCTATCTCTTCTTTTGACATTTTGTCCCAAGGTTTTGGGGCTAATTCTCTAATATCTAATTTGTTTTTATAGCCCCAACCAAATCTGGAAACCCCATTTTTTAAAGAATTTGTAACAAAATCAATAATCCTTTCATCGCTTGCTCTATTAAATGCCCAAATATTCATATTTTTTAATTTTTTAATTTTTGTAAAAAGTTATCTTTTCTAAAAAAGAATAATAAATAACTCAGTACAAAATTTGTGAAAATTGATAGCACAAAATTATAAAATATTTTAAATAAAAGATTAATAATTAAAATTTTATTTCTTACTTTCAATAGGAAAATTTAAGTAATGAAATTTTTACAAATAAAAAAACATCAATATTTTTAAATATTGATGTTTTTTTATACTATCTTTCTATAAGATGCTAATAAATAATCATCTTTTTTGTAATTATTTTTGAATTTGTTTTAAGAGTATAGAAATATGTTCCTGCAGGTAAGTTGGTTGTAAAATCGTAAGAATGTTTGCCTTCTTCCTGATATTCGTCTAATAAAACTTTAATTATTCTTCCGCTGTAATCTGAGACGTAAAGTTTTACGTTTCCATCTTCTTGGTTGTTAAAATTAATTGTAGTTTGATCAGAAAATGGATTTGGATAATTTTGCAAATCAAAATCGTTGTTTGAAGTTTCAATTATTTTTGTAGTTTGGTCGTTGTAAAGATGAGCTTTTAGCGTCCAGTCTCCTGGATAATCGCTCCATGCTCCTACACCGAGTTGCACCCAGTTTCCACTGCTTGTTTCTATAAACCAACTTATTCCTTCGGAGCTACTTGCATCTCGTCCCCAGTATGAATCGGCTTGTAATTCAATAACAAGACCTACCGTTCCAGTAATATTTTCGTCTGTTGTAACATCAATTTCTGTCCAATTTGAAGCGTTAAAAAGTAAATCGTTGTAAACTGTTTGTTGTGGAACAAGCACGTCGTCAGTCCATTCAAGACCTTTTGCTGTTTCATTAATTTTTACAATTTTCCAACTAAATGGGGGAGTAAAATATTCGGGAACCATGTAAGCCAATTTATTTATTTTACCTTCAAAATCGCCAAGTTCCAAGACAAGTCCCATTGTCATACTTCCTGTGCTCCCAAAATTGTTTCCAGTATTTTGTCCAGTTATATGTCCATACCAATCTCCTGAATACCAATTTATTGTAAAAGTTTCTGATGTAGAATTATTATCTGAATTATCGGTTGCTGAGATATAATAAGTTGCAGTTGTTTCAGCAATTTGGTCAGGAAGTTGTGCAGTGTAAATATTATCAATAAAATTCATTGCTACCGATTGTTCTGTTTGTCCATTTATTGTGTAAAATAAAATTACTTCTGAAATACCTGCAAGATTATCAGTAACTTCTGCTGTAATTACAGGAATATTTGTAGGAGTTGCAATTGTGGGTGTAGAAATTGGTGTAATTTCAGGAGCAAGCACATCTGTAATCCATTCAATAGGGTAATTTGTTGTTGTAGTATAAGTATTTCCATGAACATCTTCAAGATAAAAGTTAAGAATACCTGCAACATCTGAATTTTCAGCAGGAATAGTTCCAACATAAGTGTAGTTGTTAATTTTTGAAGGTGCAA
>JAOZQN010000668.1 GCA_029932195.1 Bacteroidales bacterium
AACATAAAAATTATGAAATTTTAAACCTTATTGGATATGGTTTATCTAAATTTAATAATGATTTCATTAAAGAATTTGGCTTTACTACAAAAACTGCATTTTATAATTTTTGTGTGGAAAATAATATTGCAGAAACAATCGGAACTGTAAAAAACAGGATGGATTTATTTGACCATTTTTTTCCCAATAATGGAAGAAAAGGTTGGTGGCAAAAAGGTAATTCTTACATACATAGAAAAATATTAATTGATAGTTTATTTGGAAATGAAAATGTAAAAGGATATTCTAATGTTGTAAAGTTATATATGAAAGAAACTTTTGATATTAAAAGTATTAAATATGAAGCAAAACCGATTGTAAAATCAAGATTTAAAAAATTGCAGGAAACTGGTTTAGAAGCAGAATTATTTTTTATGAATAATTTTAATTCTATTGATTTATTTGAAAATGGAATTTTAGATGATGCAAGATTATTCGGTGATGGTTACGATTTTCAAATTAATGTAAATGACAATTCATATTTAGCTGAAATTAAAGGAATAAGAGCTAAAAAAGGAAGATTTAGATTAACAGAGAATGAATATAAGAAAGCATTAGAGTATAAAAATGATTATATTGTAACATTAGTTTTAAATCTTAATGATATTCCTACATTTTTATCAATTGAAAATCCTATTAAAAATTTAAAATTTCAAGAAAGAATTATAAAAACAAGAGAGATAAAAGAATATCACTTAATAAAAGATATATGCTAAATCAAAAAGAAAAAATTGAGTTTTTATCAGAGTATTTATCTCTGAAAAATAATAACTATGCAGATTTAATAAAAGAAGAATTATATATTCAAATTTTTGATTTTGAAAATATAAGTTTTCAATTTATAGAAAAGGTTAAAACGAAACGGGAAATTATAGATAAAATTGAGTTTGTAGTTAGTAAAGTGGTTTTACACGAACACGAAGCTGGTATAAATAATATTATAAATGAATATTTATAATGCATTAAATCAATGGAATGCAAAACCTCGTCCAACTCAAAAACAAAGAGGATACGGCGAAATATACATTCCAATACCTTCATTTATTCACAAAAACTGTCCTGATTTCTTTCCTCCAAGAGATGCGTATTTTAATATAAAAGTTCCCACTGGAGAAGTTTTAAAAACAAAAGTATGTCAAGATAATTCAAAAGCATTGATGACAAACCCCAATAAAGCAATATCTGATTGGCTTTTACGAAAAGTGTTAAAATTAGAAGAAAGAGAACTTTTAACAACTAAAAAATTAGATATGCTTGGGTTTGATAGTGTTATGATAAAGAAAGAAGATGATAAATTTTCTATTGATATTGTTAAAACAAATAGTTATGAAAATTTCACAATTAACTTGATGAATAAACAGAAATGCTAACAGATTATAAAATTGAACGAGACTAAACAACCAAAAACTAATAACAAAATATAAAACATCATTAATTTTGGATATTTCTGAAAAAACAATAATAACAACCAGACCAGATAACAGCTTTGATAAAACTGGAGAGATATTAAAAAGAAAGGGAGCCAAAATTATTAGCTACCCAATGATTGAAATACATGAAGCAGAGCTAAATACAAATGAAAGACAAATATTTAAAAATATAAATAACTTTGATAAAAATATTATTTATATTGGAAGTAAAGATGGATATATGATGATTTATGAAAGTGGTATATTGGAGATTTAAGAACAATTTATAAAAAATGAAAAAACAATTGGCTTAACAGAGAGTTGAGTTTTTAAAGTATTCTAAAAAACAATAATGATAAATAATTCGGAAATAATTCTTTACCAAACGGAAAGTGGACAAACAAAATTAGAAGTTCGACTTGAAAATGAAACTGTTTGGCTGTCTCAAAAACAGATAACGGAACTCTTCCAAAGAGATAGAAGCGTAATAACTAAGCATATAAATAACGTTTTTAAAGAAAATGAATTACAGGAAAAAAGCAATGTGCAATTTTTGCACATTGCAAATTCAGATAAACCTGTAAAATTTTACAGCCTTGACGTAATTATTTCAGTTGGATACAGAGTAAAATCACACAGGGGAACACAATTTAGAATTTGGGCAACACAAAGATTAAAAGAATTTATTATAAAGGGATTTACACTTGACGATGAACGTCTAAAAGACCCTAAAAATATTAATTATTTTGATGAATTACTCGAAAGAATACGAGATATACGTAGTTCTGAAAAGATTTTTTATCAGAAAGTAAAAGATATTTACACTTTAAGCATTGATTATGAGCCGAAAACAGAAATAACAAAAAGTTTTTTTGCAATAGTTCAGAATAAATTACATTGGGCAGTTCATCAGCACACAGCAGCCGAAATAATAGCAGAACGAATTAATGCAGATAAACAAAATTTAGGATTAACTACATGGAAAGGTGAAAAAATACGAAAAACGGATATTACAATAGCAAAAAATTATCTAAGTGAAGAAGAATTAAGTCAGTTAAATTTACTTGTTGAACAATATTTAGCATTTGCGGAAAACCAAGCAAGACAGAAAAAAACAATGTATATGAAAGATTGGATAAAGAAACTAAATGATATTCTGATTATTAACGATAATCAAATTTTAGAACATGCTGGAAAAATATCAAGAAAACTTGCTGATGAAATTGCAAATAAAGAATTTGTAAAATATACAAAACAGCGACAATTAACAGATGATAAACATGCTTTGGAACAATTAAAATTAGAAATTAAGAAACTAAAATAATAATAATTAAATATTGTGCCATAATGCTTACTAAAACCAAGCCGTATTCTATATAAAAACATATCACATCATTGTAGAACCAAAAACTAATAACAAAATATAAAACATCATTAATTTTGGATATTTCTGAAAAAACAATAATAACAACCAGACCAGATAACAGCTTTGATAAAACTGGAGAGATATTAAAAAAAGAAGGAGCTACTATTATTAGCTACCCAATGATTGAAATACATGAAGCAGAGCTAAATACAAACGAAAGACAAATATTTGAAGATATAAACAACTTTGATAGATAACTAAATTTATTAGTTGAAATTCAAAAATAATCTGTTTATATTTCTTAGACTTTTTAAATTTATATTACTGAAGTTTCTGACTTTCTAAATCGGTGATAATAAAATTGTTAGAAATAC
>JAOZQN010000112.1 GCA_029932195.1 Bacteroidales bacterium
GTTCCAATTCCATGATAAAAAAAATAATTATAACATCGTGTTTGTGTCATAAAAAATTAAGAAAAATAATTTTTTCCGACACAAACACGTGACCATTAGCAACAATTAAAACAGCGTTGGCAGTTGTTTTTTTACTTGAATAAAAACGAAGTGTTGTAAAGTTTTGAAATTGATTATCGGATTTTTGTGTTTTTTAATAAAATTCCAACTTTCCTCTTTTATTATATCGTGAAAAACTGTATTTAATAATCGTGGAATTGAGCTACTTACAAATCCTTTGTCGTTTTTTATTTTAGAATATACTTTTTCGCAAATTGCTTTTGTTGTAAATTCTATTGCAATTTCCTCTTCTATCATTTTTTTGCCTTTAATTTCATGTCCACCGTGAACTTTTGCATGTTTTTCTTTAAATTCAGAAGTTACTATTTTTGCCCATGTAACTCTACCGTATTTATTGACAAAATCATAATTTTTAATAACTATTCCTTCGCCAATTCCTTTGCCTTCTTGCAATAAAAATACATTATGTTTTAATTGATTTACAAATTGTTCATAGCTACCATTTGTAATTTTTGCGATATAAGGTAAATAATCTAATTTATGCTTTTCAAGTAAAATTTTATAATCATCATAATGTAAATAATTGAATTTTTCATCTGCATCGTGAGTAAATTGTTCTTTTTTTCGGTCAGTAACAACATCAAAAATATAAAACTTTTCCCAAGCATTATCTTTATAAGTTTTCAATGCGTGGGGAACTAACCACTCGCCAAATAATCTGTGAGTAGGATTTTCAGTTAAGTAATCTAATATGTTTTTTTGATTTTTAACCCATGCTAAAAATCCAGCATTATCTTTTTCTATTGTTAAATGCCGTTTTCTACTTCCTACCTGTAAAATGCCGTTTTCTATCCAAATACTGGCATTTGTGCCGTCTATTTTTGGAAATACATAGCAAGTTCCGAACTCTATTTTCTCCACTTCTGACGTTCCGAAGCGCTCTACATGTTGATATTTTTTAAATTCCATTTTTTATATTTTTAATTAGTTATTATTTTGATAATGAATAAAAAAGAGTTGCTAACATTTTCTTTGAAACAAAAATTTTAAGAAAAATAAAATTTCAGTTCAAAGAAGTCGCCGTTATAAACAACCGATTGCACTTATAATTTTACTTTCAAAATCTGACGGAGACCAACCTTCGTATAATTTTAATGCAGTTCTAATTTCGCCTAATTCTAATCCCTCTGCAAAATATTCATTTTCTTTTATCTCTTCCGCCTCGTTAAAACATGGACAATTATCATAAACTATTGCCGATTGATAAGCAATATTTAATGTTTTTAATTTTATGATTTTATCTTCCAGAGTATCATTTTTAAAAATTTCATGATATTTTTTTGCTTCTGCTCTATCGCTTTCTTTTTCTTTTTCTTTTTCTTTCATAATTTATTAAATTGAGTTTCTATTTCGTTTAAAATGTATTTTTCTATTTGTTTTTCTAATTTTTGGTGCTCTCCAATAAATTGCCTTTTTGGTATTGGTATTTTGTGAGGTTTAGTTCTGGGCATATCTGCCGTAGCGTTCCTGTTTGGTATCCAGATAGATTTTTTCTTTTTTTTATCATAAATATAAGCCGTTCCTCCTGGGTGATTAATTACTCCTCCGCTGTTATGAATATTTGCATAAGGCACATTGCTACTAAATGTAATTGTAGGTACAGTTACTTTGTGTTTTATGCTACGTCTCAAATTTCCTCGCAAAATCAATATTTTAGTTCTTCCTTGTTTTTTTACGTATTTGCTCGGCTTCCACTCCTCGCCAAAAAAGCTCTGCCGTTCAAAGTTCTTATCAAACTCATCGGCTGCCAAAACGGCAATATCACTCGGCAACTCTTCTATTGTTATTATTAATTTGTCAAATTGTTTCATTATGTTTCTATATTAACAACAGGTTTAGGAATAGTTGTAAGCGTTTGTTCTATTTGATTTTCGTAAATAATACCTTCAAAATCTTGCGTTGTAACATACCAACCTTGCAAATATTGATGTTGCAGATACCGAGTTCTTGCAAGTGAATTAAATATTAGTTTGTCATTCTCTTTGGCTACTAAGCCGTGTAATAAGTTATACACTTGGTCATTTATAGCCTCATGGCTTTCAATATTTGTTTCATTAATACTTCCATCAGTCTCCGATATTAGTTTACTCACGGTATGAATCCTAACAGTAAGTGGAGCTTGCTGATTTTTTTTACTAAGAGTTTCCAGTAGTAATTCGTTTGGAAATTCAATAAAAATAGCTGGCACTGTGTGTATTGTGCCTTCGTATTGGTCGTTAAACCAAGTAAGCAATTTCACTTCTGGAATAACAGAAAGTTTTTGCTTAATCTTCTGATATGTTTTTAATAGCATTTTCGGAATATTTTATAATTTTATTAATATCTAAATCATGTATTTTAATTTCCTTCTTCACATTGATACCCAAATAATCGTAAAAAGTAGAATTGCCTATCGGATATATTTGTCCAATATTTTCAATAATGCGAGTATTTGGTAAACCTATTTTTTTCATCTTTAAATAGTAGTCTTGAACAAAATAGATAAAAAATAAGTTGTTTTTATTATTATATGCCATCTTTTTACAATTATTTGTTTAACTTTGCAAAATACTACTCCTGCTCGGTTATTGTAAAATAGCTGGGCTTTTTTTATGCCTACTCTTTATTTAAGTAATCTAATACTTGATTTAAGTTTGCATACTCAGTTGTGACCATTTCATTCCATAAGTTCTTTGTAATTGGATTAACCCGATAGAATGTATCTTTTTCTTTATCTATTAAATCAAAACAAACTTTTCCATTTTTTTTATGTTCCACAATTATTGGAGTTTCTTTTGTTTTGGCATATACCTCTTCTTGTAAAAACGCTACCTCTCCATTAATAAAATCAATATAATCCAGATAGGATACTATTTGAGATGTTAGTTCTTTATTTACGAATGGTTGTAATTTATAAATAATAATTTTCACTCCACCGTCAGTAAATTCACTTTGCCATAAATCTGCATTTATTTTTTTCATGTTTCCCATGTTATTTATTTTTTAAGTTCTTTCTTAATTTTATTAAACTTCTCGCTAATTCCTCCTAATTTTCCAGCGGTTGTTATTTGCCGTTCATCTGCTCGCATTTTTTCTATTTCTACTTTAAAATTTGCTTTTGAGAACAATTTGTCATCTACATACTTATAGTAATCTTGTAGGAATTTCATTATTTTATGTCTGTTAATAGTATTATATAATTCCACATTGAATGGATATTCCGAATCTTTGATCATATTAAAGAAATGTTGTAATGCTCTTATACTAAATCCATCTTTATTGTTTACAATCGATTCTGCTGTATCTACTATTTGATTAGCGTTCATACTGTTCTTGAAGTCAAGCGAGTCTAATAAGTCCTTTATTTGCAGACTAACAATTGTTATTAATTCATTTTCGGATATTGTTTTTTTTAACCTTTTTAAATTTGGCTCTTGCAAACTATATTTGAGATTAATAACCTTATTGCTAATCCTTTGCTCGCCTGAATAGTGCTTCGCCCAATTGTTGGTTACTAACTTGTTGGTTGCTGTTACTCTGGCGATTTGCTCCGTAGTTGGTTGCTTTTTTACTACTGGAAGATTGCGTATTTTGTTCCAGTAATCTTCGTTTGATGTCGTTGTAGTTGGTAGAATACCTACCGATTGTTTTTTCGTTTGCATACCATTCTTTTGATTTAAAAAATGCAGTAA
Source organism: Bacteroidales bacterium (assembly GCA_029932195.1). Taxonomy (GTDB): domain Bacteria; phylum Bacteroidota; class Bacteroidia; order Bacteroidales; family JAOZQN01; genus JAOZQN01. The sequence continues at coordinate 3,792 of JAOZQN010000112.1, forward strand.
TTAACTCCTGAGTTAATTCTATGTTCTTTACTCTGCCTGCATCGGCTCTTGTTACTTTATATGCAATGCCATACTGCATTTTATACAATTCGCACCAAAGAGCTATTTTTTGTTGCTGGCTCTGTATTTTTATTTTGGAAACTTTGCCGTCTATTTGTTCCAGTCGTTTAATAATATCAGCCTCTGCACCGTGTAAATGGGCGAACAAACGCATTGCATTGCTATCATTGGCAGGCTCTTTGAATGTTATGGATTTAAGAGAGCCTGCCATAAATTCCAATTCTACTACCAATCCAAATACTTCTATTTTGTATTTATTTATCATTTTTGAATACGTTTTTTAAGTTTGTTCTCAAATCCTTTCCATGCTTCTTCTTCCGAGTTGTAATGGTCTTTTTTTTCGTTTTTATAACTTCTTATTGCTTCTTTGATAAGAAAAAATAGAGCAATAAAACATATTATAAGCAGTGCTATTAATATTATTAATGTTGTCATTTGTTAAAATTTTAAAATATTGTTTTTTGTATTCTGTAATTTGTAATTAAAATTTCGGTTTTTCTGTTTTTCAAATTTGTGCGTTCTCCAATTATATTAATGTTTAGTTTTTTCGCTTTTGCCATTTCTACAACTATTTTGTTGTCAAACTCGGATATTGCAAATTTGCATTTCGTAGCTATTAGCGTGTCCATTAAATCTTCTGTATCTTGCTGTTTAAATGAATGCTGATAATTATTTGTTGTTCCCAAATAAGGCGGGTCGGCGTAGAAAAATGTGTTTATTCTTTCGTATGGTCTTTCTTTTCCGAAAGTAACTCCGCTAATTGTTTTGCGAAAATCTTCGCAAAACAATTGCATATTTATAGTTAAAAGTGCCTTTGATGTTTGCTCCAATTGCTCCAATGCAATGCTTTTGGCATTTACGTAAACTCGTCTATTCAAATCCGATGTTGTTGGTCTCACATAATTAGACAAAAACAAAAATCGCATTGCTTGTTTTACTGGCTCGGTCTCTTTGTTCTTTTTCCAATACTCGTGTAAAGAAGAGCTTACTGGTGTAATCATAATAAGTTCTGCAAGTTCTTGTTTTGAATTGAGTATAACATTGTAAAGGTTATAAACTTCGTTATCGCTATCGTTCACAATGTTATATTTTGCAAGCGGTTTGCTAAAAAACATACCTCCTGCTCCAAAAAACGGCTCTACATAAACCGTGTGTTTTGGAAACAAGGATATTATTGTTTTGGCAGTTTTACCGTTTTTTTTACCGAGTCTGTTTAATATCACAATTTTAAATGTCAGTTATTTTTAATGCTACTTTACGTTTTTTATAGTGTGGATTTTCGGAATATTCCACGTAAACCCCTGTGTTGCCGGGCTTAATTTTTATTGCTTTATCAAATAAATCTACTGCTTCAATAAATAGCGGTCCTGTTTTGCTTAGTTTTTTGCTATTTTTAATTGTGTCGGCATGTTTGCGGATAGTTAGCACTTTGCTGTTGTCTAATCTTCCAGAACTTGTAAAAAGTAAATCATTAACCAGACTTCGTAAGAATACAACCTGTTCGTTGTCATCGCCAAACGATTTAAAATATTCCTCAAATTTTTGTTTTACCATATCGGTAAAAGTTTTATCAAAGAATTGAGTATCTGGCTTGGTTATTTTAACTTCTATAGTTCCATCGTAGCTATTGATTGTCATTCCACTGCTATTTGTTGGAATTTTACTGCCTTTATAGTTGGCAAGAGCAATTTTAGATTCAAGCACTTCGTTGTAGCTTTTTACCGATGCCTCGTTGAAGTTTTTTAGTGCCTTTTCTACTACTAATGCCAGTTTTAAAAGCCTGTGAGCTTCCTTTTCTTCTAATTTATCTGTTTTATTTACAGCATAACTTGGAATTTCTTTACCATTGCTGTCAAACCATGTTTTACCTTTTTGTTTCATAATTTTAAATTGGTTTTAAATGTTATTTTTTTTGAGTTTTAATTTTATCGTAATCTCTAACAAATTTTTGCATCATTAAACTGGATAATTTGCCTTTAAAAATACTGCGGCTACCGTTTTTATACCTTATTTCTAACCGCATCTTTTTACAGTCATAAATCCTTTCTGTTTCAATTTTTGCCATAATTAGTTGAGTTTTGCCTGCTGTTCTGCTCGCTCTTTGTATCGGCGATTTATTGTTTGCAGGATTGTTATAAATTTTGTTAGTTCTGGAATATCTAAGTTGTTAAAGTTTTTATCAAGTCCACCCATTCTTGTTTTTATCCAAGTTTGTATCATTGGCAAATGTTTTGAAGTGTTCCATTTGCCTTCTATAACTCCAATGCTTCGCATTAGTTTTATTATTTGGAGTCTCATTTGTTGTCTTAATTCGTTATCTGTTCTGTTGTTGTTATTCACGGGGCGACTTGGAGTCGCCCTGTGAATACGTTGGTTACGTTCTATTGCCGATAGTTCATTTATTAATCTCTTGTAATCTTCCACTTCCATTTTGCTACTTTTCGTAGTTCTACCGTTGGTATGTTGGTGAACTAAAGCACTTTTTATATCTTCGTCTATATCTAATTGTGAGAATAACTGTCTAATTCTTTTGTTTTGATTATTGCTTCTTATTGGCATAATTTTTAGATTTAATTAGGTTAATTCTTGTAATTTTTTGTAAAACTGGTTAAAAACGTATTTTGGTTTGCTGTTCTCGGTGCCAAGTGTTAGGTTTTTGTAATGTATCCAACTGCCTGTTGCATCTGTTATTTCTACTATATGCCCTGTTGGCACGTGCTTGTAAGTTTCATTCTTTTGCATAGCTTTTTAAGTTTTGGAGTTTTTCTAATTTTAATGATACTACTATTTTTCCATCAAGATTTTCATATATTGAATAGCCTAATAATTTATAATATTTAATATTATAGTTCATTCGGAAAAGTTCTCTTACAATATCTTTACTTCTTTCAATACCTACTGAATTAAAGAAGGATGGACAAAATACACTATCGTAATATCTTATTTTTGGTCTTATTTTTTTGCTCATATCATTTTGTAGTTAGTGAAATTTGCCGATAATTTCAGATTTAAAAACCGCAAAGAAATTTCAGTTCTGCGTCTGCCTTTTTCTTTATTATTGTGATAAAAAATTTAAATACTTGGAATAAGATAAGTCATATTAGATACTCCGTGAGTTGATTGATGCCACATATTAGCAACATATATGCGGGTGTAAAGTCGTTTTTTCATAATTTTAAAAGTGTAAAAATTTAGTTTCTATTAGTATTGATTTTTTGTTATCCATTCTTATCATGCAAAATTGCTCGCCGTGTGTGTCTAAGTGTATGTTGCTGACTGTCCCTTGCTCGCCTGCATAATAATCATTATTGATTGTTTTTATGTTTCGCATTAGGAATGCTGTATCGCCGTTTTTGAGTTGTTTAGATGTTGTTTCCATGAAAAATTTTTGCTTTAGTTTCATCAATTGTTAGTGTGCCTCCGGGAACTCTGCCTCCCACATTTGCAGTTAAACCTTTGACTTGTATAATAACTTTGGCGAGCTTTTTTACATGCGTTCCTATCGCAAGGTCTGGCTCATTTTTGTCTTCATGCGAAATAAATATGAAAAGCTTTCTTGGAAAATCTCTAAGTAAATTGTCTATTGTTGAACTTTTTATCACATCTTTATAAATTGTAAGATTGTCTATAATAATGATATGCTCAGACCTTTGTCTTTTCAATTTTGTTCGCAGTTCTGATATTGGGAGATATTCTAATAAATGTATTTTTTTGTTGGTTATATCTAATTTTGCTCGTTTTATACTTTCTGTAAAATTTCTGCCTATTCCTTCTTCTGCACTTACGTATAATACTTTATTGTAGTTAGACAAGTATTCAGCTAATAGAAGAGAAAACCATGTTTTTCCATTTTTTTCTTTGCCAAAAACGATCCACCCCCCGTTAATTTCTGTTTCTCCAAAAACATCGCCCCAAATTCCTTCAAATTTGTATGTTTTATGTTTTTTTTCTACAGCATTGGCTAATGTTAGAACTCTTCTTTTTTTCATTTTTTTGCGTTTTTTTGTTTTATTAATATCAAACTGTTTAACCGTCGGAGGTCGCCAAGTCCGCTACTTACATCGGTTACAAGGCACTGTCTTATAATTGTTGCATGTTGCTTTTTGTCTGCAAAATTAACGTCTAATATCGCTTGCATTGCGTCTTCGTAGTAGGCTCGTTTTTCTAATCTATCCGTTGGTGCAAGTTCGGAATATCGCTTGCTATACCTGCTAAACATTGCATTGTATCCTAATTTTTTTGCTGCAATTCCTCTATCTATTTTTTGCCTTAGCGAGTCATCGCCAATTTGATACCAACCGCAAACATTTTCGGTAGCATCCCACAGTTCCAATAGCTCCTCGAATGCTGGTGCTTTTAAATATCCAGAGTCATCAATAATTACCATTGGTTTGGGTAGCATTTTTAAGTAATATTTTAGATTTTCTTTTACGTCCTCGTATTTGCCAGTATCATCAACTCCTACTGTTTTACATAACAGGCGAATGAATTTTTGCTTAGATTTTGCTTGTTTGCAATCTATATAAAAACAGTTTTTGAGTTTTAAACTCAAATGTTTGGCTGCATAACTTTTGCCGAGTCCTACATCTCCAATAAGAATTTTTGCCTTACTATTGTTTTGGCAAAATTCTATATCTTCTTTTACTCTTGTAAAGATTTCGGTTTTTGCCATGTTCCACTTTGTTTCGTTGAGTGTAACATTTAATCTTCTGCCAATATTTAGGTATTTGTTATCGGCAATAACTTTGTCTCTTTTTCCTTTTTTTAGACGATTGAAAGCCGCTTTATTTATACCCCACTGCTTGGCGAACTTTTCATCAGTGCCGTCAAAATTTTTTCTTTGTAAAAGTAAAGCCTTAATTACTTTGTCTTTAAATTCTTTTGTAATATCTAACATGTTTTTTTTTAGTTATTAGTTGTTAGTTTTTAGTTGTTAGTTTTTGATTAAAAGCGTGTAAATTCGTCGTCGTATTCTTCTGCTGTTGCGAGTTCTACTTCTTCATATTCTTGTTCTTCTTGATATTCGTCTTCTTCTTTAAAGCCTTGCGATGCTATTTCTTGTGCAACCTTATCTATTGCATCTGTTCCTGAAAAGTCTGGCATCTTAATTTTGAAATTGTCATTTAATGTTACTGGTATTTCATCTTTTATCAATAAATTTTCTATTTCGTTTTTGCGTTTTTTTCATAAAGCCGTCTATTGTGTTTACGTATTTGCTCATCAATTCTCGGTTGGCATTGTCGTTTGGTGTTCTGCCAATTTTTGACCATGAATAAGTGGGCTTTGGCAATAGTTCGCAAATTAGTTGTGTTTCTCCTCGCAAGTAAACAAGTGCTTTTATTACCGTTCCATCGTTGGCATCAAGCCAATAAACATCTAATTGCCTTCCTTCCACAAGTTCCATAAGTCTTATTAGCCTTTCGCCAAAATATATTTCGCCATCATCGCCCAGTAAGCAATCCATTCCTTGAAGTTTTACTACTCCTCTTTTGCAACTTGTTTGTGTTTTGTTGCCAAGGTATGGCAATTTGACAAATTTTTCATCAGTGCCGTCAAAATTTTTTCTTTGTAAAAGTAAAGCCTTAATTACTTTGTCTTTAAATTCTTTTGTAATATCTAACATGTTTTTTTTTAGTTATTAGTTGTTAGTTTTTAGTTGTTAGTTTTTGATTAAAAGCGTGTAAATTCGTCGTCGTATTCTTCTGCTGTTGCGAGTTCTACTTCTTCATATTCTTGTTCTTCTTGATATTCGTCTTCTTCTTTAAAGCCTTGCGATGCTATTTCTTGTGCAACCTTATCTATTGCATCTGTTCCTGAAAAGTCTGGCATCTTAATTTTGAAATTGTCATTTAATGTTACTGGTATTTCATCTTTTATCAATAAATTTTCTATTTCGTTTTTGCGTTTTTTCATAAAGCCGTCTATTGTGTTTGCGTATTTGCTCATTAACTCTCGGTTGGCATTGTCGTTTGGTGTTCTGCCAATTTTTGACCGTGAATAAGTAGGCTTTGGCAATAGTTCGCAAATTAGTTGTGTTTCGCCTCGCAAATAAACAAGTGCTTTTATTACCATTCCATCGTTCGCATCAAGCCAATAAATATCTAATTGCCTACCTTCCACGAGTTCCATAAGTCTTATTAGCCTTTCGCCAAAATATATTTCGCCATCGTCTCCCAGTAAGCGTTCCATTCCTTGAAGTTTTACTATTCCTACCTTGCAACTTGTTTGTGTTTTGTAGCCCAGATAAGGTAATATTGCTTTATAATTTGTTGGTTTTAAATTGGGGTGCTGTTTTTCGCAAAACACCTCCCAACGAGTTTTACCTTTATATTCCGAATGCTCTGAATTGTTCCAAGTTTGAATATCTTTATAAGAATTTTCTACAATTGTGTTGTATGGCACAAGTGGAACTTTTGTGAGGTCTGTTTTTGATTGGTTTTTTTCCGAGACCGCTTTTGGTCTGGCAATCCAACCTTCTTTTTGTTTTTCGTATTGATATCTTAGCATTCCAAAATATCGTTCTACCTTTTTGGCACGTGCCTTATTTGCTTCTATTCTAACTTCTTGAAACATTCTGCCTGTTTGCAATAAAGTGTTTTTAAAAGAACTATTTAGCGAACTCTCCGCTTCTAATTCGTTTGGCAAATTAAATCCCCACTCATGATAGTTCCTTACCATCTGGCGATAGAATTTAAGAATTAAACCCTCTTTTGAAACATCGTAAACCCAAGTTGTCCACGCTTCCGAGCCGAGGTCTATACCCATATAAAACCATACACGTTTGTTTCCCGAATACTTGAACGGCGGTTGCCTATCGTCTATTGATATTATTTCGCCTGCAAATTTTGGTTTGTCTAAAGAATGATATACACTGTAGTTTTGCATAAGTATTTGTCTGTTGCCACTTCGCTTGGCATGAGTTCCTATTCTGTTTCGCCACTGCTTTAAATAATTTGTTATTGTGTTTTTGGATAACTTTGGATATTCCGAAGGTAGAAAAATCTCCGCTGTTTGTTCGCTTATAACTTCTACATATCCATTCAAGAAGCCTTCGTATTGCCTTGCCACTTCTGTTGCCGATGGTTTACCTTCGACTCCTGCAAACATGTTGTTTAACAGGCGAATTGTTATGTCTGTTGCTTTTTGAGCAGATTTATTACGATGATATTTACTTATTAACGCTGGGTAACTTTTCTTCTCAAATTTATAGTAAATATCTTTAAACCAGTGCGTGCTGGCCGGCAAGCTGTGTTTTACGCCATACTCTTTGTTTAAATGCGAGTTAAACGACATTGCATCGGCGGTTAAACTTGCAAAAACTCCACGTGTGGAATATCCTTTTGAGCTTCGTTCGTATTCTCTTTCTGTTTTGAGTAGCGAAACTGCTCGCAAAACACTGGCGTTGGTTATGTATTTTTCTTGAATATCGCCGTCTATATATGTGCCGTCGGCAAATTTATGCTCGGTAAAAAATGTTATTGCCTTGCTATCGGTTACATAAAACTGCTCCAAAATATGTGCGTTTTTTCTCGGGTCGTGGAACTGTTCTTTTATGTAATCTGGTAAACTGTCAAATTCTATTAGTGCAGGATGTCCTCCGCCTCCATTTCTTACTTTACTTAATCCATGACCTTTTTTTTTATCTAAACTAATTTTCTTTCGCAAGTAGCCTTCTGTTTTATAGAACTCTGGAACAAGGTCTTTATAATTTACTGTTAGTATTTTATTGTAGTATTCCAGCACTATATTAGTTTTTAGTTGTTGGTTATTTGTTTTATTATTTGAGCCGCTCCGAGTTCCGATGTTTCGGTTACCAAATTATTTTACTAATTTAGCGGCTTTACTCACCCTTAAATTTTTAATTATTATGAATGAAAAAGAATTAAAACAAATGTTGAGTTTTATTATTAGCAATCAGGCTCATATCCTAAAAAGGATAATAGATGTAGAAAACAAAGTTGGTAGTTCTACAAAATCAGCATCAGAAACTATTGCTATGGGACAACTCAAACGTGCTTTTGACTCCAATAACAAAAAAGTATTAGAAGTCATAAACAACACTATCTTGTAGTTCTTTACTTGGAGGGTGCAGTTCTTTTTTGAATATCAAAATCCAAAAAAAACGATATTCAATAACTGTTCCCGTCCATTTATCACCTCTATTACTTACTTTGATTGTTTTTTTTAACATGTTTTTGTAAATTAGATGTTTTTACTAACCCTTAAATTTTTACTATTATGAAATCTGAATTTGTGAATTACCTTAATTCGTTAAACTTTAAAATAACTGATAATTCGTTTATTAATGCCTGCATTGATGAAACTATTAATTGGTCTAATAAATATACCCTTAATAAAAAGAATGTTAAAGACTATCCTTTAGAGTTTCGTTTGCAGCTGATGAAAGAGCATTTTCAAAAGACTCTAAAATCTTTGCTGAAAACTCCCGCTCAACATCTAATAGTTTTTCGTGGAGTTTCCGTTCCACAAGAGAAGAATCTACGGAGTAAAATTTCAGTTCAGTTGAACCTATTAGAGAGTTCAAATTAATGACAATATTTACCGATGTTTTTTTAGTTAGACCAAGTAGTGCTAATATTTTTTTTATTTTATTTTTCATTTTTTTATAAATTTGATGTTATTTATTACTTCTGTTTTCGGATTTTCCATTTTGATTTATATTAATTTAGTGTTCTTTATTTTTTTTGACGGTCCAAGCATTTTTTCTAATGCCATTTCTAATTGTAGTTTTTCTAAACCTTGATTTTTGATAACTATATCGGCGAGTTCTTTTACTTCGCTGGTCATTCTCCTTATTCCTTTGCACATATTGGTAACATGCGATACGCTTATTCCTAATTTGTTTGCTATTTTGGTTATTTTACCAACCTCGAGCATTTCTCCGTATATCTCTTGTTCTGGATAGTGATATTTGTAGTCCGACGGCTTTTTATATTCATCTCCTATTTTTTTTCGTCCCATTTTTATAATTTTTTTGTGATTATTAAGTTATTTCATTATCTTTGAAAAAACAACACTGCAAAACTACAAACATTAATGTAACTTACAAATAAATCAGTAACTTTTTTTTATGAACATACCTGAATTAAACAAAAGAATATTACAACTCGTTGATATAAAAGCGAGTGGCAGTGTAAATAAATTTTCAAAAAAAATAAATATTTCACAACAAAAACTAAATAGACTGTTCATTTTGGATAAAAGAACACAAAAATATCCGTCTGTTCCTACTGACATTATTGTAAATATTTCTGAAATGTTTGTAAATATAAATATAGACTGGTTAATGACTGGACGGGGTGAAATGTTTAATAATCAGTCAAATGAAAATTATTCTAATAATAATATAGTAACGGGAAGTGGAAATATGCAAAACAACAACAGTAACAATAATCAGTTGGTTGCAGATGATAATTTATTTTTGGAGAATGCTTTTTTAAAAAAGGAAGTAAAAATATTAAGAGAGCAATTAGAAATGCAAAAGAAATTTATAGAAATATTAGAAAAAAAGTAACAAACAAAAGTATATATATAAGAGTAACAAGGCTTTTTTGTATGCAAAAGCGGCAAAAACAAGCAAATTCAACTATTAATCAGATAGTTACATTAAAAAAAAGCAAAAAAAAGCCCTGTATTATGGGGGGGCTACTCAACACATATTCCTTTCAAAAAGCCGTTTTTTGTGTAAAAAACATAGCAAACTCACGTCATAAAATACAAGCAAAAGGTAACCCAGACGGTAACCCAGACGGTAACCCAGACAAAAACTCTACCCCAAAGAGCATTTTTGTTTGTTGGCAAAAATACACAAAAAAAAGGGCATTGCTTATCGCAATCACCCTTAGTGGCACTTATGTTTGTGGCAGTTGTAGTAAATGTTATTTTGCCGTCCCAATCATATTACATAATCATTATTTAATAGCACTTTAATAACAGTAATCATACGCTTTGTTTTTTTTGCTTTTTTTAATCTGCTTGTTTTTAATGTTTTGGCTTTTTTTATTGTAACGGT
>JAOZQN010000113.1 GCA_029932195.1 Bacteroidales bacterium
TTAATTTTTTAACTTTTTGATATTTAAGATGTTATAAACTCCGAAACTTCAGATAGTTACATTATGTTAAAGTCCAAAATATATATTTTCATTTGTAATTTGCGTTGCTATTAACGCCAATCATTGTGAGTGTAGTGTTGCAAAGTTAGTCGTTTTTTTTGATAATTCCAAATTTTTACTACAATTTTCACCAGCTTCTGTAAGCACAACAAGCTCGGTCTTTTTTGTTGCAAATTTCAATATAAAATTTAAACCACTTTACGAAACATGCAAGCTGTAATTTATTCTGGCTATGGTTTATAATTACTGAGAATTATTTTTAACAACAAAATGATATGTATTTATTTCTTCTTTCGTTTGATTTCTTCTTCCAGTTGTTTTAATTCATTCATATCGTTTTGGTCGGCTTGTAATGCTTCGTGTTTTTTTCGTTTGTTGTCAAATTCTTTATAAATTGCTCTTGCTTTTTGTTCCATTTGGATTTTGCTTATTGAACCTGCATGTGTAAGGACTTTTTTTATCTTGAAATTCAAGTATCTTATCTACATTCTCTCGCCAAAAATTCATTGTTATATCCATTCTGTTTTTAGCTCTAAGTTCTGCACTTTCAAGAAATATAACAACCAACCGGTTTAGTGTATCAATCTCGTCTTCGGTTAAATAATTTTTTGCAATAAAAATGTCTTGTTTTCTTACTACTGAACCTTTCCACAAAGTTAGGTTCATATTTAGTTCATGAGCATTTGCACGTGAAGTAACAATTTCTGCTGCGGTTTTTCCTGTTACTGCATAATGTAATTTATTTTGTGTTTCAGCAAAAAACATTTGGATTGCTTTATCTGTTTTATCATAGTCGCTACTAAGTGCAAATAAATCTCTTGCTTTCTGATAAAAACGTTTCTCTGATGTTCGAATATCCCGAATACGTTCTAAAAGCTCATCGAAATAATCTGGTCTGCCGTCAGGATTTTTCAACCTTTCGTCGTCCATTATAAAACCTTTAATCATATATTCTTTCAGATTTTTATTTGCCCAAATTCTAAATTGTGTCCCCCGCTTACTTCTTACTCTGAAACCAATTGCCAAAATCATATCCAACGAATAAAAAGTAACATTATAATCTTTACCATCGTTGGCAGTTGTTAAGTAATCCTTAACAACTGAATTATCCTCTAACTCCCTTTCTTTCAATATGTTTGATATGTGCATACTAATATTTGGGACAGAGGTGGCAAAAAGTTCAGCAAGCTGACTTTGGTTCATCCAAATATTACCGTCTTTGGCGTATAAAGCTACTGATGCTTTGCCATCTGCTGTGTTATATATGATTATGTTTTGCATAATTATTAATTATTTTCTATGTTCTCATCTACTCCAAACACTAAAAAAGGACAAAATAGATTTTCTTTTCCAAGTCATTTTTTACCAGCTTCCATAAGCACTACAAGCACGGTCTTTTTTATTGCAAATTCGTAATGAGAGGGCAATATTATGAGAACCAAGATTATAGCGTCCTATTCTGCTTGTTGCAAAATCGTAGCTATAATGGATTGCATAATTTTTTTGAGTTAAACCAAAAAATATTGCAGCAGAAAGGCTCTCGCCTGTTCCAACATCTAAATTATGACGGTAAGATATTCCTGAGTGCATAAAATTATTCAAATGAATTTTGGTATTCAGGTCTATTTGGTGGGTAGTTCCGGTTGTTTTAAAAACAATAAGTGGCTCAAAACCAAAGCCATCTCTATTTACTCTTTTGAATGAGAAGAATCCGAAAAAATGTTTTTTTACTGTATATGGAGTGCTATAAAAACTTATTTTTGATGGCACTAATTGTGCCGCTGTTATTCCTGCCGAAAATTTCTTATTATAAATCATCATTGCCGCATCAAAATTTAATAAAATTGCAGACTCTGCTCCTCCAGTTAATATTGGGTCGTTGGTATTTTCAGGAACAAGTCCTGCCTCGTTAAATTTATACTGAAATCCCGAAGCCGCAAGAGCAAAGGAAACATAGGTTGTTTTGCGTCGGCGAGTCTGAAATAATTTTAGGTGTTGTGCAAACGAAAATTGAAATCGTCGTTTTGTGTTTGCTCCGTTTTTATCGTTATAAAAACTTATACCAATTCCGTTGCTTGTATTTTTATTTCGGTCAAACATGTTAAATTGGCTGTAAACTCCAATTCCCTGTGTGCTTGGTGCTCCTTTAAAACCTGTCCATTGTTCTCTTCCTGTGAGTATCAACTCTTTGCAGGGTTGTATTCCTACTGCTGCGGGGCTTAAATAATAAAAATTTTGGAGATATTGACTATAGACTGGAAGGTCTTGGGCAATTGCCATATTGGCAAAAAAAATTACTGCAATTGTGTAAAATATACGTTTCATGTTGTTAGAAGGGGGTGTTTAAGAAATGTTTAGTTTTTAGTTTTTAGATGCTTTATTTTTTATATAGTTGTTTTTTTTGGAAAAAGTTGCTTTTTTTATAATACAAATATCTATTCTATTGAAATTTAGTCAGTGGTTTACTCAAAGTGAACCGCTGATTATGCACATAGAAATCATTAATTAGTGTCTGTTCATAAAGTCGGCATTTTTGCAGATTTTTTTTATAACTAAAAAATTATCTGCTGTAAAGTAACAATTTAGCAATAAAGCAATTTAACAATTCTCACTTTGCAGACAAACACTAATTATTCAACAATAACTTCTCGTTCTAATGCAATTCCAAAAACTTGTTTTACTTTGGTTTGGATAATTTCTGACAGTTCTAATATTTCTTGTCCTGTGGCATTTCCACGATTGATAAGCACAAGTGGCTGATGTTCAAAAACTCCCGCATTTTTATGACGATAACCTTTAAAATTGCATTTATCAATAAGATAAGCAGCAGGAATTTTATATTTACTATTTGCTATCTCAAAATTTGGTGTTTCGGGATATTTTTCTTTTATTTTTGCTAATAAATTTTTATCAATAACTGGATTTTTGAAAAAACTACCAGCATTGCCAATCTCTTTTACATCAGGAAGTTTAGAGTTTCTTACTTTTATTATTGCTTTTCTAATATTCTGGATATTAATTTCTTTATAATTATTTAATTCATCTTTAATTCCTTTGTAATCAATATTTAAAAGCTGTTTTTTATTTAATTTATAAGTTACGTTTGTAACAACTATTTTATCTTTTAACTCATTTTTAAAAATACTGTTCCGATATTCAAATTTACAATCTTTGTTAGAAATTTTACAAATTTCGCCTTTTTCTAAGCTAACATATTCTACAGAATGGATAATGTCTTTTGCTTCAATTCCGTAAGCACCAATATTTTGCACGGGTGTAGCTCCCACTGTTCCAGGAATTAATGATAAGTTTTCTGTTCCTTGCCAATTGTTTTTAACACAATATTCTACAAAATTATCCCAAATTATTCCTGCTCCTGCTCGAATAAAATAAAAATCATCAGTTTGGCGAACAAGCTCTATGCCTTTTATTTGTGGATAAATAACTACTCCATCAAATTTTTTGGTAAAAAGCAAATTGCTCCCTTCTCCTATAACGATTTTTTGCAAGTTCTGGTATTTTTTGTTTTTAATAAAACTCTGTAAATCATTAATTAACTGAAATGTAAAAAAATATTTAGCATTTACATCAATACCAAAAGTGTTGTGTTTTTTAAGCGAATAATTAAATGACAGCATAATAGTTTTAAGTTCTTAATATTGAGTTTTTAATTGGCTTTCGCCTATCATTTTCTTCTTATTACAGCAATTTAGTATAAAAAAACGTTCAAGAATTGAGTCCATTCCGAGTCTTTATAGTTCCTTATAATTTATTGTCTTTAGCCATCTTCGTCTTACATCATCATCACCATTTTCAAAATGAAACTTTCCATCTTTCTTTTCTTTAGGTTTCATACCATTAAGAACTTCCATAAAATTGTCATCGCTTGAAAGAACATTCATCGTTGTTTTGTCTTCTCCTGGTCTAGCATATACTCTAAAATAATACCAAATTCCCTTATAAGGATTTAAAAATATAAGTAATTCATCTACTCCAGATTCACCCATTCTCATTTCAATAACACCATCAATATAACCATTTATTGGATTTTCTGCAAGATTGGATAGACCAAGTTTGCCATCAGAAATAAACGAATTTCTAGTGCTATCCCATTTAAAAGTAACATCGGCAAACATAAGTGTGTGCTTTTTTAATTCTTTTGGGATTCCCTCTAATGTTCCGTCAATTAGTTTTTGACAAATTTTATACGACTCCTTCTCTCGTTCTTTTCCGTAAAACATTTTTAATTTTTGCTGATATTTAGGTTTCTCCTTTTCTATATATTCTAAATTTGAAACAAGAGGTTTACTAATTTCTACTTCCATTTTTTTAAGAAGGCTGTTAGCAAAGAAAAAATCAAAAGCTATCATTGTGTTAAAACTTACTCCAGAATTAGGATTATTTATTCCTGTGCCAACTACTTTGTGTTTTACTTCACCAAAATCTACATTAAATTCAAGCTCACCTTCGCCATAAACAAAACATAATCCAGGATTTAAACTTATCAAATTTCCAAGAGTATCAGGATTGTGTATTTTTTCTTTGCTTCCTATTTCATATCTACCACTTTTTATATCATAATACATAAAGCCTTTTGTTTTAAGCATTAAATTATCAGTTGTTTTGTGAAGTGGAGTAACAAATGTTCCATAAGGGTCATTTTCTTTGTTTGTTCCTCCTCCCATATAAAATCCTGCATATAATTGAGGTGCGGAAGTACTTGTTCCATTTTTAATTTCACTTCCAATAGGAATATAGACAGAGTCTGGATTAATAAATGATTCAAAACTAAATGTTTTAGAGTTAATAGTTTGACAAGAATGAATTATTTTTGCTTTTCCATTAAAAAGCAGTTCCTCTTTATTTCCATATAATGTAACATCTTCGTTTCCATTTATGCCTTTAAAAACAAAATAATCATTAAGTAAAATAGTGTCGGATAATTGTAATTTTGCGATAGCTTCAGTAATATCATTTTCTACCGTTATTTGATGATATTTAATTTCCTGCTCGTTAAAAGCATAAAATGCTGTTCCTTTTCCAGTATAAGTGTTTCTTCCTATAATTGTAGCTTCTGCATTAAAAAAGTTATGATTATTTGTTTCTATTTTCACCTCATATAGTGTGTCTATTACAGCATTGGGGTTAATTTTCACCGAAGTTGTAGGATAAATTACAGCATCTGCAACTTCAATATAGTCTACATTTTTTGCTGTAATAAGTGTGCTGTCTATATTATAAATTGCAGAAGAGGCATCAAAAGATAAATTTTCGTCTTTTGTACTATTCGGAAATTTTTTATATGATTTTAATGTAGTTCCTCTAAGTCTTGCGTTTGCGTGTCCGAGGTTTATCAAGGAGTCTTTTCCTTTTTTTGTTGTGGCAAAAAGGTCGTCTGACATACCAGGAATACCTCCACCTCCAATATTTAAAAGTCCTTCTCCTATGTCCCAAACAAAATGGTCGATATAGCAAGCAAATTTGTTGGTAGGAAATGTAATTTTAGCAGAGTCGGTGTTGGAGGTGAAAACTCCTTGTTGTATTTCTATATCTACAAACGTATTAATATCTAAAACTTCAAAAGCATGTTTTTCTGCTACATTATTATTTTCTTTAAGATAAAAATTGGAGTCAGGAGCACGAAATTGTGAGGCTTCACATTGGATAGACTCGGATTTTATTTCAGCATCAAGAAATATCATTGTTCCCTTAGCTTCAACTCCTTCGGGAGCAAAATGCAAAGTACCATTAAAAGAAGCCTTGCCCGTAGTTAGTGTTCCGCTATAAATTTTAAATGGGCTTGTATTTATTGGAATTTTATAATTTGGCATTTTAATTTTTATGTTACTCACTTCAACATAATCTATCCAGTCGGTGCTATTAGCCGGGTGTTTAAAAATCCATTTATAGTCAAGAGTATCTGCTTGTGCTCTCATAAACTCACCTTTTGCGGCATTTACAGTAGGAATATCTTTTGTTTCTAATTTTTTAGCATCAAAGTTTGTGGTTATTCCAACTATATAGTCTGGATAGAAAGTAAATTTATCTGAGGTTGCATTTGTTGTAAGGTATTCTAATCTTCCTTCGCCAGTGAGTCCTTTTTTATTTAATATTACTTCTCCATAATATTTACCATCGTGTAATACTATTCCTGCCGTGTCTGTTGTTAAACCCAGAACTCCGTCTGCACCAAGATTTAGCTCTTCTGTGATTACAGGAAATATATTTGAAAAAAACTTACCTTCTATTTTTATGTCTTCTTCGGTAATATTAGTCATGCTGTCTATCTCAATTCCATAATTCTGAAAATAAAATTTTTTGGAGTCGTATCTATCATTAATAGTTTTATCGTAGTCCACGTGTGCCGTATCTGTACTTTTAAATTTCGGATATTCTTTTTTAGGATACATACCAGACCTATTTTTTGGGTCGTCAATACTTATTTTTCCTTTAATATCTTCGATTATGGACTCTACGTGTCTTTTTCTCGTGAGCCAAATTGTATCTCCCAAAACATTATCTTGCGAAAACATTTTTAAACGGTCTATGGTTTTACTTCCAGTAATACTATCTCTAACAAAAGCATTTACAATAACTCTCATGTTTGCATCTTTATTTATTTCTATGTCAAAAGTTTCGTAATTAAAAGTAAAATCATCGCCATGAAAATTAGCGTCGCCTGCATAAACATCGCCAGCAAAATTCATATTTCTATTTTGCCGAACAGTTATTTGCTCGGATTCGAATGCTACTTTTTTTCCTCTACTCAGCCAAACTGGTTTGCTCTTATAAATTTTTAAGTCTAAATTTTTTAAATTCATTTTTGCATTCATTCCATATTTTGGTTCTTCTAATTTCGAAATTATTTCAATATTATCAAAATCCTTTCCACGTTCTATTGTATGATATTTTGTTCGGTAAAGCACAAAATCATAGAGTTTTTGATTTACTGTTGCAATCATTCCATGTCCGTTGTATTTATATTCAATAAATCCTGCGTCTGCAACTCTTCCTAATAAAATTTTGATAGACTCAACTCTATAATTTTTTTTGTAATGATAATTTAAGAAATAAGTATAATCATCGGGGGTAAAAGTTCTGGAGTCAACGGCATGTTTTAGGTCGTTTTCGTGGCTTAGGGTCATTCGTTGTATTGCAATAAGGTGATTTACACCTGTTTCATCAAACTCTTGAAATTTTGCCATTGTAAAATAATCTATTGATTCAAACTTGGCAACTTTGTCTCGAGTGGCTTGCGAGGTGTAAATATATATCAGGCTATCTGCTTGTTTCCAAATAAGTTGCGAGCAATAAATATTCATATTATGATAATTATCTACAAAAGGAATATTTGAAACTTTATCTACCGACCTTGTTAGCGTTAAAAAAGAAGTGTTATTTGCTCTTTGGGCATCTGCCAGTCCAACTTTATAAAAAGTAGTATCACCATTTGTGGTATCCATTTTAATTTTCCATTCATAAATGTCGGCATACATACTTATTCTCATTTTTGCTTTTGCCGAGTCTGCCTTTGTTTTTACAATATTTTGATTGGTTGGGTGAGTAAAATAATTTAACTTTATTTTATTATGAGTTATAGTATTTTTATCATTAAGTTTTATAACAATATTTGTCGAAGACGATTTTATCTCATCATCTAAAATTGTGTATCTTAAAGATTTTGTTTCAATAAATGGCTGATTTTTTTTCTTAAAAGTTATTTTGGCAGGCTCTTCTTCTGTTCCCTCTCCAATAAATTTGTAACCTTTCATACTAAAACCTCCAAAATAATCTACTTGAGGAAAAATATTTGTTAACGAAATATCTTTTTTATACGAAGTAAAACGGGGATAGCTTGGATTTTTTATGAAAAATGTATCTTTTTTCGCTTTTCTATTAGTCTGTTTTGTAACAATCATCAAGTCGTTATTTAACTGTCCGAGTATTTCTGTTTGGTTGTAATATGTATTTGTAAAAAGAACCGAATCTATTGTTATTTTTCCCCCTTTAAGCACTAATTCGTATTTTCCTTGTATATCGGCATAAACATTGTTTGGGTCTAAACCTGCTCGTTTCCAAGTAACTCGTCCTCCTTCTCCTATCCATTTTTTTTCCGAGGGATAATAAACTCCTTTTGTATCAAAAATATAAAAAGTATCTTTTTTACTTGCACAAGCAAGGTCAAGATTTTCAAAACTAACATCAAGTTCTTCGGTAATAATATTGTTTTCTATCAAAAAACTTTTCTCTTCGGTAAACCAAGTTGTGGCACTTGATTGTGTTAAAATATTATCCACAACAAGCAGGGCTGAAAACTCTAAATATTTTCCAATTTTAGTCATAGAAACATTTTGAACATTAATAAGACCTACAAGAGCTACCTCCCACGCCATATAATCGTCCATTTTATTGCTTGCAACAAAACCATTTATTGTTCTAAGATAATGATAGAAATGGGTGTGTTTTTTTGCCCGCTTTTTCTTTAACATTGAAGCTGTTAGGGCAATACCATACTGGTAACCTTCGTCTATCTTTCCACTTGTCCAGTTTACAGATAAGGTATCAAACACATTTTTCATTTCATCTTTTTTAAGACTTGTGCCGAGAAACTCTTCCAACTCCTCCAAAAAATTTTCTTGCGTAAACTCATCTATCTGAGCCGACAAGCTACTGGATAGAAATATAAATATTAACGAAAATAAATAAATACGTAGTTTCATGGTATGTAGAATAAATGTTTAATTTTTAGTCTTTAGTTTTTAATTAGCTTTCGCCTGATAAAAAGGAGTAAACTAATTTTTCAATATTTTAAGTATTTGAGGTAAAAGTAAAGTTTTATCATTATTATAAATTACAAAATCGGATTTTTTTATTTTTTCCTCGTCAGACATTTGGTTATTAATTTTTTTCAGAACAATTTCTCTATTTGTGTTATCTCGTTTCATTATTCGGTCTATTCGTGTTTCCAACGGCGAAACAACCGTAATTATTTTATCTACCTGTTTATAAGAACCACTTTCAAATAAAATAGCAGCTTCTTTCACAGTCCATTTATAATGCTTGTTATCAACAATCCATTGCTCATAATATTTTCTCACCACAGGGTGAATAATAGAATTTACTTTTGCAAGAGATTGCTTATCATTAAAAATAATATTAGATAATTTTTCTTTATTAATCGTTCCATTTTGCAAATAAATTTCTTTCCCAAAAAGTGAAATTAAGCTCTTTTTAATTTCAATATCACTATTTACTATTTTTTTTGCTTCAATATCAGCATAATACACAGGAATATCCAAAACTTCAAATATTTTACAGACCGTAGTTTTTCCACTGCCTATTCCTCCTGTTATACCTATTTTTATGGAATTCATAAATAAAAATTTAATTAAATTACTACTCTACATGATGTTTTTTTTATTTGATAAAAAACAATTTAATAAAGACGTTGCATGCAACGTCTCTACAACCTTCTTGCAAATTGTTTTTTTGAAAAATAATATATTTTTATCTCATTTTAAAAATCATCATGTAGAGTATTAAATTACTTATCTAAGGGGGATTATTAAGTAACTGAACAAATAAAAACAATACTTTTATATTTTGTATTGTTCTGTATTTCAAGCGTCCGCAAAATTATTCATTATTCATTATTAATTATTAATTACTTAAATAAGTTCTGGTCGTAATACTTCCGTTCTTTTTATTGATTGTTCTTCACGCCATTCTTCTATTTTTTTGTCGTGTCCAGATAACAGGACTTCTGGAACTTTCCAGCCATTAAATTCTTGTGGTCGTGTATAGACTGGTGGAGCGAGTAAATTATCTTGAAATGAGTCGCTTAATGCAGAAGTTTCGTCGGATAAAACTCCTGGAATTAGTCTTACAATTCCATCGGTAATTATTGCGGCAGCAAGTTCGCCTCCTGTTAGAACGTAATCGCCTATGGAAATTTCTCGAGTTATTATGTGCTCTCTAATTCGGTGATCTATACCTTTGTAGTGTCCACAAAGAATTATTATATTTTCTTTTGAAGATAAAAAATTAGCTGTTTTTTGCTCAAATTTTTCGCCGTCGGGAGAGGTATAAATTATATCGTCGTATTGTCGTTCGGATTTTAATTTTTCAATAATATTGAAAATAGGTTCTATCATAAGCACCATTCCTGAGCCTCCACCAAACTGATAATCATCTACTTGATTGTATTTATTTAAACCATAGTCTCTTAAATTATGCAAATGAATTTCTACTAATTTTTTATCCTTCGCCCTTTGCACAATTGAATGATTAAAAGGACTTTCTAATAATTCTGGTAAAACAGTTATTATATCTATTCTCATATTTTTTTAGTTTTTAGTTTGGAATATTAAATTAGCAGAGAATAAACAATCTGCATTTTCATCATTAAATTTATCAAAAAAAAGCATTCGGTGAAAATAAATTAAAAACTTAAGACTAAAAACTTAACATTATACTATCTAAATATTTTTGCAAATTTTTGTCTTTTTCTTTTTTTCTTTTTTGTTATTTCTGTAGACATTCCTTTTTTGTTCTTTTTATCTTCTCTTTGTTTTTTGATAGTTTTTTGAATAACACCAAACAGCTCCAACGATTTTCTTAGAATATTAAAATATAAGGTTAAATATAAAAATATTATTTGCAACCATATTATAAAAATATTAACCCAAAAAGTTTCTATAAGTTGTCCGAAAAGTCTTTTTGTTGGAGCATAAAAATGTGCTTTTAGCAAATTTTGTTCGGGGTCGTAGTATATTGGTTGATATTTCCTGTAAATCTTACCTTTATATTCAATTACATTTAACTCCATATCGCCCTTTACAAAATTTTCTAACTGCTCATTATGATATTTTTTCTTGTTTTCCACAAAAATATCTATGTCGTCTTTCCTGTGTTTTATTTCATCAATATATTCATCTCTTGCCTTATCTATTTTGTGTGAAATAATCTCGTAGTCATTTTTTATTTTTGTAAGATGTTGTTTTAGTGAGTCTAATATACTATTAGTTATTTTATCATAGTATAAATTATTTATATAACTCGGAACTTTATATTCGTTGTTCCATTTATGTGGTTGTTGTAATTCATTCCTAATCAGATCTATAGCTTGTTCTACTTTTTCTTTTTCATCTTTATTATTAATATTGAGTTTTATTATTGCAATATTATTAAAAAGTGGTTCTGTCCAAAAAGAATAATAAAGATGATCGCTTTTTTGTTTGTAATAAGGGTATAATTTTTTATAGAACTCATTGTTTTTAAACTGGTTAACAGCAAGTGCTTCGTAAGCCCAACGTGCAGTAATAATTTCGCCGTAAATAGGAATTTTAGTTTGTGAAGAGATAGATGGATTTAATTTGTCAAATCTTATTAGCACGCCGCTCAAGGCTATTTGTGGAATAATTAAGAATGGGATTAAAATATAAATAGCAACAGTGCTTTTAAAACCATCTGAAATATTGAGTCCCAGTAGATTAGCAAAACTCCAAGTAGAAAAAAGAACGAGCCAATATTCAAAAAACATTCCTTTTATTTCCAAAATGGTATTGCCAATAATTACAAAAGAAAAAGCCTGAAATGCTGATAACGAGAGTAATATAATAACCTTAGACATCAAATAACTTGATTTACTCAAATTTAAAAACGACTCTCTTTTAAGTATTTTCCTATCTTTTATAATTTCCTGAGAGCTAACGGTTAAGCCCACAAATAATGCTACAATTACCGACATAAAAATATATACAGGAATATTATCATTTTTGAAAAAAGAATAACCATCTGCATCATTTATATTGTAGTATCTAATTATAAATGAGAGTATTAAAGCAAGAACCGCCGATTCAGAAAAATTTATTACCATATATTGAATATTACTCAATTTTGATAAAATATCTCTGCTAACAAAAACTTTAAACTGCTTAAATTTATTAGGGATTTTAAAAGGTATTTCGGGAAGCTTTTTCACCAAAAATCTACGTTTTCTTCTTCCACTCTGCTCTTTATATGTTTGAAATTTTTCTTTCCATTCTTCTGGCGATACTTTTCGGGTTTGAGTGAGATGCCCAAACTCATCAACTACATTACTTTCAATAATATTGAAGATTTGTTCGGCATTAACATTTCCGCAAATATGACACTCACTTTCTGTCCAATTAGCCTGTCCTACTGCAGTTTTAAAGTAAATTAGCGATTCTACTGGAGGACCATTATAAACTAAATGACCGCCTTGGTCTAGCACAAGTAGTTTGTTGAACATTTTAAAAATTTCGGAAGACGGCTGATGGATTACTACAAAAACCAGTTTTCCTTTGAGTGCCAATTGTTTTAATAAATCAAGCACATTTTCAGAATCCCTTGAAGACAAGCCAGATGTAGGCTCATCTAAAAATAAAATAGGTGATTCTCGTATTATTTCTAATGCAATATTTAGTCTTTTTCGTTGTCCTCCGCTAATTTTTTTATTAAGAGGAGTTCCAACTTTCATATCTTTAATCTCAAAAAGCCCTACATCTTTTAACAACTTGAATACTATCCTATTAATGCTAAAAATATTTTTATCGGCAAAACACAATTTTGCATTATAATAAAGATTTTCATAAACAGTCAAATCTTCCATAAGTAGGTCGTCCTGAGACACATAACCTATCAAGCCTTCTAATTTTTGGGGTTCTTTATGTAAGTCTATCCCGTTGATGAGAATATTTCCACTTGAAGGTTTCAGCGAACCATTGAGAACATTGAGTAGTGTGGTTTTTCCTGAGCCACTCCCGCCCATTATACCTATAAGATTACCCGATTTTTCTACAAATTCAAATTCTTGGACTCCTACATATCCATTTTTAAATTTATATACAATTTTATCAACCTCAAATACTATTTGCGATTTTTTCTTGTCGTAATTATATGTGGAAATTATGTCGCTATAATAAATTGGGTTTATTTTAGCATTGCGAATTGCAGAGCCGTCGGTAAGAATGTGAATTTTATTGTGGCTTAAAAGTTGTTGGTTGAGGAATAATTCTTTCTCATTTTTAAAAGAAAAAATATGAATACCTACCGATTTGATATAAAAAATTGTAATCTCTCCTTCTAATTTACTTGAAAATATATGTTTTGTTTTTAGCTCGTTATCTTTTTTAGAATTTATTATTAGAACGTTCTCTGCATTCTCTTCTTTGGTATAATTGTGTATTATAAAGTGTTTTAGAGCCTCAAATTCTTGTTTTGAAACATTAAATGACTCTGCTACTACTTCTATAAACTCTTCTTCTTGTTCGTGTAATACTCCGTCGGAATTTACAAATTCTAAAATTCGTATAAGAACAATTATTTTTTCTTTTTGAGTAAGCTCTTCGTTTAGTAATGTGCATATTGTTAGTATTTTAACAGCACTTACCGATATTATTTTTCGCCTTTTGGATTTTGTATTTCTTTTTTGATATTTTTCATAAAAATCGTCATAAATTTTGAGATATTCTTTAACGAGTTCTGTATTAAGTTGCTGTTTTAAAAAGGATTCAACAATAGCAAGTCGTCCGTTTTGGCTACTGACAGGATTTGCCAACAGGGCAAACATTTGCATAAGTGCTTTTAATATCCTTTCGCTCATCTATGAAGTGTTATTTTTTTAATCTTAAATTTTTACTAATTTATAATGTTTTTTTGTTGGAAATGTAATTTACACGGGAAAGTTTTAAAGTTTCTGATTATAACGTATTTTGTTGAAATTTGTATAAGTCTCTAAATTTCATACC
>JAOZQN010000669.1 GCA_029932195.1 Bacteroidales bacterium
TACAGGAACACCGATTATTAATAGTTTTAATATAGTTTCTGGGCTGAAATTTAATGGAATAAAACTGGAAACTCTTGTTGCAAAGAGTGAATATAATACGGATAGTGCCAAAGTGGAAATACATCTTTTTACTCAAAAAAATGCAAACGATGGTTCTTCTATTAAAATAGAGGATATGCAAGATACTGTTAAAGACCGTTTTATAGAAATTAAAGGAGCTTATTATGTAGAAACAAAGGATATTAATTTTGATATATTTTTCGAGAAATTTAGATTGAAAGCCTTTCACCCATATTTTATTGATATTGTAGATGGAATGGCTAATAGAACTGCCTTGCAGGGATATGTAAACGTTAATGGGACAGCAAAAGACCCTAAAATTTCTGGTGATTTAGAAATCATAAATGCAACTTTTAGATTAAAAGCAACACAGGTCTATTATAATATAAATGGTAGCCTTGGAACAACTTTTAATAACAACGAAATTATTATTCATAAAACAACCATTGTTAGTGAAGGAGGAACTGGGCATGCAGAGTTGAGTGGATTAATTACTCATAATAACTTCAAAAACATGTATTTGAATATTTTATTCAAACCAGATAGTCTCTTGTTTTTTAATTTGCCAAAAACAGATTCTTCTTTATATTATGGCAAATTATCTGCCTCTGGAAATATAAATATAAAGGGTGAGCCCGAAAATATAACTATTGATGCTCAAATAAAAACTGAAAAAGATACAGACATAAAAATTTTGTTAAACAATAGGGCTGAAATTAAGGAGGAAAATCCATTTATTACTTTTATTGAAAAAGATACAATTGCAAAAACGGATACCGCAATAATTGTTATAGACGAAAATATTAAGATAAAAGGGATCTCTCTGAATATAAATTTAGAAATAGATCCATTTAGTAAATTTCAGCTAATTATGGACGAAACTACCGATGAAATTATTTATCTACAAGCAGAAGGAAATTTAAAATTTAAACTGAATCAGTTTGGAGACATGGTTTTGCTCGGAACGCTCGGTATTGTAAAAGGAACTTATAATTTTCAGATGGGAAATATTATTTCTAAAGAATTTGAAGTAGAAAAAGGTAGCACAATAAAATGGACAGGTTCACCAACAGATGCAATATTAAATATTACTGCTATTTATAAAATGAAAAATATCAGCCTATTTGACTTAGTTTTAGATGAAGAGTATCGTCAAGAAAAAACGCCTGTAGAATGCCAAATCAAACTTACAGACGATATAATGTCGCCCAACTTAGTTTTTGATATTGGACTTCCAAAAGCTGATGAAAAAATTATTTCGCAGTTGAAACATCTTGATCAACAGGATATTAATAAGCAAGTTCTTTCTCTTCTCATTATGGGACGGTTTCAGTCTTTGCCTGGACTAACGGCAAGTAGCGGGGCTGGAGGTGTGATAAATACGGGGGAGGTAATATCAAATCAGCTAACACATTGGTTGTCCGAGTTGGACGACAATATGGACGTTACAGTTGGCGAAGTCTCTTCCGAAGATGTAGAGGTTGCTATTTCTAGAACATTCTTTGATGATAGGATTACTATAAATACCGAAGTTAGCAAAAACGATGAAAATGCTACGCAAGAAGGGGCAAGTAGCATTGTGGGTGATGTAGAAATAGAAGGAAAATTAAATAAAAAAGGAACTGTAAAAGCTAAATTTTTCAATAAGTCTAACAGAAACGAAGTTTATGAAAAAGGTCCTTATACACAAGGACTTGGTGTATTCTTCAAGAAAGATTTTAACTGGTTTTTTATAAAAAATTAGGACAGAAACAACTTTGAATCCACTCCGAGAAGTGTATTCAAAGTTATTTTTATCTTAATCTTAATGCAATAATTGTAATATCATCTCTTTGTTCAGTATTTATTTGCCAATTATCAAGTTTTTCTTCTAAAAACACCTGTTGTTTTTGCATACTTTCATTTTTTATAAAATCTAATTTTTCTAATAATTTTACCGTTCCATAACGCTTTCGTTCACTGTTGTTTTGGTCGGAAAAGCCATCGGTTGTTAGATAAATAATATCATTAGAGTTAGCTTTAAAATTTTTATCTGTATATTCAATTTTATTTTGCGTTTTTATTACTCCTCCAATTGATTTTCTTGTAGCTTTTATTTTTTTCAATTCTCCAGTTTTATATTCCATGTAAATTAAATCTCGTTTTGCACCTTCAAAAGTTATATTATATTCATTATTAGAATATTCTATTTTACACAAACACATATCCATGCCATCTCGGTTGTTTGTTTGCTTTTGCTTTAATGATTTTATTACCTTTCTATTTAACTCAGATAAAATTTTTGCAGGTAAATAATTTTTTTGCTCAAGCACAATTGCATTTAATAATCTGCTTGCAATCATAGACATAAATGCTCCTGGAACTCCATGTCCTGTGCAATCTACAGCTGCTGTATAGGTTGTGAAATCACCATTTTGTCCATCAATATTTACAAACCAGTAAAAATCACCCGAAACAATATCTTTTGGACGATACAAAATGAAATTTTCAAAATAATTATCTATATTTTCTTTTATTGGTAGTATTGCTTTTTGGATTGTAAGTGCATATCTAATACTTGCTTGCGTATGTTCGTTGGCTTCTTTTATTACCTCACTTTGTTCTTCTATATAATCTTTTTGTTGAACAAGTTCTTCATTTATTTGAGAAATATTTTGATAAGCAGTTTCCAGATTATTTGCCTGTGTAATAATCTCTTCTTGCTGTTGCAAAATTTCTGCATTTCGTTGTTCTAATTTCTGATTTGCCTTCTTTTTTCCTACAAAAAGTTTTATCAAAAATATTACAAAAATAATAATGATTACAAAAAATATAACAAATAAGTATATCAACTTACGTTGCAATTTCATTTTCTCATCATTTTGTTCAAGCGTAAGGTTCTTAATTTCAATCTCTTTATCTTTTTTCTCTGTTTCATATTTAGTTTCCATTTCAGCAACTTGATTAGAACTTTGTTCATCAAAAATTTCTATTTTCAATTTAGAGTATTTATTCATATAATTATATGCCTCTTTGTAATTTCCCTTACTATTATAAATATTTGCTAAATGCATGTAATACCAATTAGGAATCAAAACAACCTTCATATGCGTCTATAAAAAGTTTGTCGTG
>JAOZQN010000114.1 GCA_029932195.1 Bacteroidales bacterium
TAATAGAATTAAAAGAAGGAGAGACACTTCTCTGGACAACAAAAGATTGGCAAAACACAGTAGATATAAACGGAACGGGAGAAGTTTATGGGTTAGAAATACTCGCACAAAAGAAAACAGGAAAATTAACAGGTTGGATTTCATATACTTTGTCTAAAAATACAAGACAGTTTGAAAATCAAAACCTTGGTAATACTTATCCTTACATTTACGATAGAACACACAATTTTTCGGCAACAACAATTTATAAAATAAAAAATGTGAACTTTTCGGCAAGTTGGATTTATCTAACAGGCAACGCAGTAACTCTTGCATACGGCAAACACGAAACAATTAATTTTAATAGTGAGCTTCCTGCTTCACACGGTTCTGGTTATAATAATTATTATTTTAATGAAGTCTATATGTTTACAGAAAAAAACAATTATCGTATGCCAGCCACTCACCATTTAAGTATTGGAATTAATTTTGAAAAACAAAGAAAACGAGGTAAACAAATAATAAGTCTTAATATTTACAATGTTTATAATCGTAAAAATCCATACATGTTATTTTATCAAAGAACAAATAGTTCTAAATTAGTTCTTAATAAAATGACCCTCTTCCCAATTATCCCATCAATAAGTTATAGCTTTAAGTTTTAGAAACAATATAAAATTGTTATAAAGACGTAGTTATACACTAAAAAAACATTTTATAAGTGTCAAAAAAAGCAAACAGATAACTAAAGCAAGTTAAAACTGTTATTTTTTAGCTGTTTATATTAGCCCACGACTTAAGTCGTTGGTTGAAATTACAACATTGATTATAACCATTTTAACGGTCTTTATGAATAATACAGGTTAAATACCTTTTTTATATTGAGAATTAATTGATGGATAAATAACCTGTTCGAGTTGCTGTGTTGAACCAGAATTTTCACTAAGATGATTTTTAAAAAGGTTAATTAGACTTGTTTTGTTCATCATAATTTTTGTTTCGGTTTTTATATCCCTTAAATCAATAAAAAAACTGGAAAATAGACCAGGCATATCTTTAATAATATCTGTATTCAGAAAATTGGCTGAATTATAGATTGTATGATAATTTCCTTTTGTCTTCTCTATAATGGAAGTGTCCTTTTTCAAATTTGTAATTGATGAATACTTCTCACATTGCTGAATACAGCTATCATCAATTATGTTTTTTTCACAACCAGTTACCTGATGAAACAAACATTGCCTACTTGTCATCATAATAATTGGGTGATAAATGCTATAATACAAGTCAAAATCATCGGGTTTCTTAATAGCTTTTATTTGAGTGTATTTGAGCTCGTTAGAAATAAATGAGCCAGAACAATTAAAGTTTTCTTTCAAAGCTAAAAGGCTATATGAATTTGTTATATTCAGATACAGACCAGCGATCCAGTTAATGCCCATTTTATAGGCTTCGTAAGCTATACCAGTGTTATTTGTTACAATAGATTTTGGTTGTAAATTATGAAGGAAATCTACGGCAGCAGTATAATCTTCTCCTATTAAAATTGAAGGAAACCAAGGAGTTAGCTTCTCGTTGCTATTAAAAAGATTAATAAATTCGGCAACCTTATTTTTAAAAGAATTGGGTAATTGAAAATAATAATTAACTGAGGTATCCTCACAAAGCAAAACATCTTTTGGTGAGGATATTAATACAGAAAGCCTGGGGTTAATCTTAACTGAGCTTGGTCTCTTTAACGAGAGAAGAGTAATGGGTAAGACTGCTTCCTTAGAATCATTTAAGACAAATAGTATTTTTCTCTTTAATGCCGTCAATTCTTTAAATGGAATATACAGTTTTTTTCCTAGTTGTTCGGTGTTTAATTTTTTAATATAATAGCCCGTATCATCTAAGGCTCGTAGCTTTTTTAATAATATTTCATAATTTAAAGACTGCATTCCCTCATCAGCAAGATTAGATTCCGATTGCACTAAAAACGACATGTCTGGTGTTTTTATTCTTGCTTTTAAAACAGTTCCGCATGTTCCGGAAATCTCTATCATTAAAGGAATCTTATTTATATCTAACTTATCAATTATATTTTTTATATAATTTCTGGTTTTTTCTTTTTCATCATACAATTTTATTGTCCCTTGTTTTCGTTCATCATCGGAAGAATATTGGTTAATTTCGGACAAGTGGAGCGTTGAATTACTCATGGGATTATCAATAAACATATCTTTATTAATATTTCCCTTTAAAAAGGAATTTGTGAATTTACGATTAAACACTTTATGCAAATCGCTATTATCATCAAGAAGAATATCATTGGTGTAAAAACTCTGGAGTTGTTTTCTCCAAGAATTCACCACCGTATATACGTATTCAAATTCCTTTATCCTACCTTCAATCTTTAATGAATCCACTCCAGCATTCCACAGTTCTCTTAGATCGAAATAGGCTGAATTATCTTTAAGATTAATCGGATAATTTTTTTCTACAGAAGTAGTTAAATATTTTTCTCTACAGGGCTGGCTGCATCTACCACGATTTCCTGACTTCCCTGATAGAACAGAACTCATATAGCAAATGCCTGAGAAAGAGATGCAATACGAACCGTGAACAAAAACCTCCGTTAAAACTTTTTTTTCATGTGCTACGGAAGTTAAATGTTTTATCTCATTAATATTTAGCTCACGGGATAGGTTTACTCTGTTGGCTCCAAGTTGTTTTAGAAAATTTACCTGCCCCTCGTTATGGGTTGTAAGCTGTGTTGAGGCATGAATTTTAAGGGTTTTAAAATGTTTTGATAAAAGATATAATATGCCAAAATCCTGAACAATCACACCATCGATGCTGGTATTTGCTAATTTGTTCAACAAACTTAAAAGAAGTGGCATCTCAGTTTCAACAATAAGGATATTAAGGGTTAGGAAAACTTCGCAGTTATTTTTATGTGCCAATCTTAAAATTCCTTGTAAATCTTCGAAGCTTATATTTGCAGCCCTATTTCTGGCATTAAACTTATCCAAACCACAATATATAGCATCAGCTCCTGCAATAATTGCAGCTTTCATAGAGTCAATATCTCCACCAGGTGCCAGTAATTCAATTTTTCTTTTCATTATTATTTAAGGTGAAGTTATTTGGCGTTTTTCACGGGTGTCAATTTCAAGGCTTTTTTGTAATTTTAGAATTGAAGTTTACCCTTGTAAATGAGCATTTTAAAATTTCAAAAGTAACGCCGAAATTGGCACTCGTGAAAAACGCCAGTTATTTTATATAGCTAACTACTTTACAATTCTCTCCTGCACATCTGTTGTATCAACAACCTCTTCGTCTTCATATTTTTCGTTGAAGAAGTTGGAGACTATTTCTAAAATATCACTTCTTTTTAATACTCCAAATTTTATCACAGGTTCTTGTATGCCGTCAGAAAATATTATTCCAACAAGTTGATCTTCTTTTTTTCTGTTAAAAACAACATAACCACTTGTATCCATTTCTATTTTAAAAACAATATCAGTTGTTAGTTCTATTTTAAAATTACTTTTAGATAAGTTACGTTTAGATGATTTTGCTAATTGCTGAAAACGATTAAAAATTTCTTGCAAATCCCATTTTGCAAAATTGCCATATTGTTTATCTATATCCTTTCTTTCTTCTTTTGTTGGCATAAAAAATATTATACTTCTTTTTTCAACAATAAAAGTATTATCTTTATGGCTTATCGAAGTTGTAGTATCTAAATGTAACATAGTATCTTGAATCTCTATTTTTACGGAGTCAAAAAAGTTTTCTTTTGGCTCCGACAAGTTTTTGCAAGACAACAATGTGAGAAGAAAAAATGCAAATATGTAGTAATATTTTTTCATGAAAATTAATTAAGTAATGAATAATGAACAATGAACAATGGATAATGAATAATGAACAATGGATAATGAACAATGGATAATGAACAATGTTGTTTTTGTCATAAGTAGCAAAAACAAATAAAAACGACACTTCTATATTTTACATAGCCCTGTATTTCAAATATATGCAAGATTATTCATTATTAATTGTTCATTATTCATTATTAATTACTCTTCCAATTCCAATATTAATTCTACAATAAAATACCCGTCTTTGTCTTCTATTTTCAAATCGTAGCCATTAGGATATTGAAGTTCTAATCGTTTTTTCACATTTTTCAAGCCAATTCCTTGATGAATATTATCTTCGTTTTCTTGTTCTGGTGAAGGTGTGTAACTATTTTTTACGATTAAAATAAGATTATTTTCTTCTGTTCGTAGTTTTATATCAAGTTCACCGTTTTCAATATTGAGACTCAAACCATGTTTGAAGGCATTTTCTATAAAAGGTAAAATTAGCAGAGGGGCAATTTTCTGATTATTTGCATTTTCCTCAATATTTATATTAAATTTAGCTTCGCTACCAAATCTAATTTGCTGTAATTCGATATAGTTATGCAGGCTTTCAATTTCTTTTGAAAGCAAAATATATTTATCATTACACTCATAAAGCATGTAATCTAATAGAGCCGAGATTTTTAGCACAACCTCGGGAGCATTATCTGATTTTTCTAAGGTTAAACTGTATAAATTATTTAGTGCATTAAACAAAAAATGAGGATTTATCTGTGATTTTAAAAATTTTAACTCTGCTTCTTTCCATTTTAGTTCAGCTTCATATTTCTCTGTTAGCAAATGCTGATGTTTTTTTTGTGTTTTTATCCAATGTCTTGATATTTTGATTGTTGCAGCAATACCAATTATCATTAACATTATTGTAGAAGCCGACATAATACGAACTCTTGCGAACTTCAAAAAACTAATATCTTTCTTAAAACCAAATAATTCCAAGCGTCCAAAATATTCAATAGGAAGTGATAGGCATACTAATGTTATAAAAAAGATGAATGAAAAAACACCAAAATGAATATATTTTTTCTTGAAAAGATATTTTGGAATAAGAAAATATAAAATAAAATAAACTCCAAGAATATTGGTTGGAGTAACAAAAATAAAATCAATTAATAAAGTTCTTTTTAAATCTGCAAAATTTCCACTGTTTGTGAAAACAGAAAAACTGTCGTAAATCAAAGTTATTACAACCCAAAAAAGAATGTGCAAAAACAATCGTTGTTTATCTATTTTTCTCATTATTAAGGTATTATTAAAAAAAATTAGTGTTAAATTTCTGTGTTGAGTCCACTCTGTGTTATCAAAGTAAACAGACTGCCAGCTGAGAATCAAACTACAACAAAAATATAAAAAAAAGAACTAACAAGTAAATTAAAAAGTCCAAAAAACAACAAAAAGCGATTTTGATAACACAAAGAAATGTTTTTTAATGATAAAAGTAAATATTTCTATTGTTTTATTTGTGAAAAATTTATATTTTTGACAAAATTTATATAAAAAACGGTTTGTGTGTGAACATAGAACGGGTGTATATTGCACGAACTAATAAAATTATAAATACAAAATAATTGAAAATGGAAAATAAGAATATTTTAATAATAGATGATGAGCCTATTAACTCGCAAGAATTAAAAATGAGGCTTACAAAAAATGGTTATAATATTATAGGAATAGCTACAACTGTAAAGCAGGCTTGTGCTTTTTTTACAAATAATATTCCAGATTTAATTTTGATGGATATAGACCTTCGTGATGAAATTGATGGTATTGAACTTGCTTCACAAATAAAACAGAAATATGATATTCCAGTAATATACGTATCAGGAATTTCTGGCGATGAAGATATAGAGCGTCTGAAGAAAACAGAGCCTTATGCTTTTATTTCTAAGCCAATAAATAAAACGGAGTTAAAAATTGCAATAGAAATAACTTTTTATAAAAACAAAATTGATAAAAGATTAAAAAGAGAAAAAGAACTTTTAGAAGAAGAAAATGCTAAAAAGGAAAAGTTTTTCTCTGTAATTTCGCACGACCTAAAAAACCCTGTAAGTGCAATAATCAGTTTTTCAGATTTACTTATAGAAAATTATGATAATTATGATGATAAAAAACGAAAATACTTACTTAATTATCTTAACGAAAGTTCAAATAGATTGGACAATCTTATGGATAAAATAATAAAATGGATAAAAGCACAACGGATGTCTTTTATTCCTGAAAAAGAAAAATTTGATATAAAAGAAGTTATTGAAACTTCAATAAACATAACTAAAATAAAAGCAAGTAATAAAAAAATAAAAATCAATAATAATGTAAAAGATAATACAATAGTTTTTGCAGACAAAAATAATATAGAACTTGTTGTTAGAAACATTATTTTAAATGGCATTAAATTTTCTAATTCAAATAGCAATATTGAGATAAATAGCTCTGTATTAGATAATTATATTCAAATAAGCATTACTGATTTTGGAATAGGAATATCGAAATACACTTTAAATAAGCTATTTATGATTGGAGAACAAACCACAGCAGAGGGAACAGCAGGAGAAATAGGAACAGGTTTGAGCCTTATTATTTGTAAGGAATATATAGTTAAAAATGGAGGTGAAATTTGGGTTGAAAGCACTGTTAATAAAGGTTCTACGTTTTATTTAAAGATACCTAAATCTTAAAAAAGAATGTTGATTTCTCTCCAAAAAGATGTTTTTTGAAGAGAAATCAATTTGAGTATGTAACATATTGAGGGGATGTTACAAGTTACAGGTTGTAAGTTTCGCAAAGCGAAAGAAAAATGGTTGTTTTTTTATAAAAAACAAAAATAATAATTATAATAAATAATAATTTATAATCGCATTGCGAAACTTGCAACCTGCAACCTGCAACCAAACTCCCCCGATATGTTACACACTCAATCAATTACTGCAGTAACAGTGTAACCTGCTTCACGTAAAAGGTTTAATACACCAAACTCTCCTCCAAGATGTGCTGCACCTACAGCAATAAAAGTTGGTTTGTTGGCAATTAGTTTTTCTATTTTCGGTATCCAGTCCTTGTTTCTATCAGTCAAGAATGTTTTTATAAATTGCTCATTTCCATCAGCTTCTTCCTCAGTCATTTCCATCATTCCTTCAATATCTTGAGTTTTATATATTTCGGTGGTTTTAAAAAACTCTGTAACCAGATTATTCGTTTTGCTTGCGTCTTCTGGTATTAAAAACATTTCGACTTGCTCTTCTATTGAAATAGATCCAACCATATCCATCTGAAAATCAATTGTTTCTAATCCATAAATTTCCATTTTCTTTTTCTTTGCCATCTTAGATAATTTTGGCTCAAACATAACCATTTTTCCGGGCAACAACTTTTTTAGTATAAGAGAATATGCAAAAAAGGGTTTTAATTTTTCATAAGTGTTTAATTTACTTGCTTTTAAACCCATTGTATCTGTGAAAAATGCACGATATTTATTATAATCCTCCTCTGCCATATAATCTTTTAGAGTTTTGCCTTCTGGATATTTTACTTTTGGAGCTAATGCTAATTGCTCTTTTAAACTCAAATCCATATTTATCTCCATTACAAGAACTTCGCAACTATAAAATTTTTCCATAAATTGATTTGGATAAAAGAAGTCTTTTTTAGGCATCATGTGCATTGTACCAAAAACATAGGAAGACGTTTTCAAGTCTTTGCCAGATATTTCCCATAATAAATTTTTACTATTTTCTGTTTTTTGCGAAAATGTGGCAAACGTAGAAAATAAAAATACGATTAATAATAATGTGATTTTTTTGTTCATTTTATAATAATTTATATTTTTTTATAATTTAAGTTTTTATATAATTTAGGGCGTTTTTAAAAATGCAAAAACTAACATTATTCAATTCCTTCATCATCTTCGTCCTCTTCTTCATCGTCCTGATTTAATCTTATCTCGTCTTCAATTAAGAATATTTTGTCAAATTTACCTTCTAATTCAGCTTTCATTTTTCTTGCTTCAAATTTTGTTCTATAATTTCCTACTCTAACTTTAAAATATGGTGCTTCATAAATAAGATACGCACTCACATCAGGATATTTTTTTAGAAATGATTTTTTCACATTTTCGGCTTTTGCTTTTGCCGATTGTCCTTGTCCAAAATATATTTGCACACGCCAGCCCATTGTAGGTCGTTTTTTGTTTGCAAGAATATGATTTGAAATAACTAAATGTAAACGAGCATCTTGTGTTACATTTACAGTTCCACCATCTTCTGCATAATTTAAAATAAAACCAGTTTCAGATAAGTTTTTGGTCTCTTCTTGTGCCATTAAATTAAACGACACAAAAATTAATAGCAAAATAAGACCTTTATTTATTAAGATTTTCATTATAAGTTTTGATTTACGATTTACGATTTACGATTTATGATTTACGATTGGTTTACACCTTCAGTAGTAATGCTTAAATTTTTCCACATTTCAACAGTGCTACAACGCTGGTAATCAAATGCTTAACTGAGCCGTTATATCATTGAATAATTGTATCTTCTGGTGTCTGCCAATCGTAATTCGTAAATCAAAAATCGTAAATTATTTAGATTAATTCGTTTCTATTTATGCAGTTAAGGTCTTCAAAAGCGATTTGTAATCTTTCTGCCATTGAAATTTCACCTTCTCTGAGCCATTTTCTTGGGTCGTAATTTTTCTTGTTAGGAATATCGTCTCCATCTGGATTTCCGATTTGTCCTTGCAAATAATCATGTTTTTTGGCTTCGTATTCTCTTACTCCGTTCCAAAAAGCCCATTGTGTGTCTGTGTCAATATTCATTTTTATAACTCCGTAAGAAATTGCTTCTCTAATTTTTTCTCTAGAAGAACCAGAACCTCCATGAAATACAAAATCTACAGGTTGTTTTTCTGTATTAAATTTCTTTTCAATAAATTCTTGTGAATTTTTAAGGATAATTGGTGTAAGATGAACATTTCCAGGCTTGTAAACTCCATGCACATTTCCGAAAGATGCCGCCACAGTAAATTGATTGCTAATTGCCGAAAGTTTTTCGTAAGCATAAGCAACTTCTTCTGGTTGTGTGTATAATTTAGCACTGTCAATGTCTTCATTATCAACACCATCTTCTTCACCTCCAGTAATTCCTAGTTCAATTTCCAGAGTCATTCCTATTCTGCTCATTCGCTCAAGGTATTTTTCGCTAATTGCAATATTTTCCTCTAAAGTTTCTTCCGAAAGGTCGAGCATGTGCGAGCTAAAAAGTGGTTTGCCAAATTGCTCGAAGTGGTCTTCGCCTGCGTCCAATAAGCCGTCTATCCAAGGCAAGAGTTTTTTTGCTGCATGGTCTGTGTGTAAAATTACTGGAACTCCATAAGTTTCTGCAAGCAAATTTACATGAATTGCTCCAGCAATTCCGCCCATAATTTGTGCGTCGTTGTTATCGTTATTTACGCTTTTTCCTGCATAAAACTGTGCACCTCCGCTCGAAAGCTGGATTATTACAGGAGAATTTGCTTTTGCCGCCGCTTCCAATACTGCATTAGCAGAGTGAGAACCTACGATATTTACTGCTGGAATAGCAAAGTTATTTTCTTTTGCTATTTTAAAAAGTTCTTGAACTTCTTGTCCCGATAATACTCCGGGTTGAATTTTGTTAAATGCCATTTTTATTTAGTTTTTAATAGTTATAAAGTTGTCGAGTTATAAAGTTCTCAAGTTATCGAGTTGTAAAGTTGAAAGTTATCAAGTTTAAAGTTTGTAAAGTTGAAAGTTATCAAGTTGAAAGTTATCAAGTTGAAAGTTTGTAAAGTTGAAAGTTCTTCTTTTATTTGTGGGTAGTGTAACAAACTGGTAGTTATTTTTGATGTTACTAAATTCCTACGGAATGTTAGTAAATCTTTTCACGATAAACACTTACTAACATCCCGCAGGGATTTAGTAACGTGGTGCATAACTACCAATTTACAACACTACCTATTTGTGATATAAAAGTATAAAAAAACTTTTAATCTAATAACTTGATTACTTTTAACTTTAAAACTTGATTACTTTCAACTTGATAACTTAAAAACTCGACAACTTCTCACTGATTTAATATTCCGAAATATAGTCAAAATTTTCCAAAACATCTGGAAAAAGGTCTTTTTTTGCTTTTATCATAAAAATCCAGTCTTCGCTTTGCCAAGCGAATAATTTATTTTCAGAATCACTACCTCGTCCTGTCCATTTTCCATTAATATTTGCTCTGGAATGACTTGATAAAGCATCAATTTTTGCATACAAAAAATTCTCTAAATAATCATTTGCATTGCCACCATCCATTACTCTCACTACTTCTATAATTATTTCTCTTCCTCCATAAGTTGCTTTTACTCCCCTAAAATTTTCATCAGAAATATCCATTTTGGCTACTTCACGCTCTAGGTCTGCAATTTTTTCTGGAAAAACATCATTTACATCAGTATCTGGGTCAGGTGGCAGATAATCAGTATTATAACTTGTTCCTCCACAGGAAACAAGAAATATAAGACTAAAAAATAAGACCGATAATTTTGCTAAATTAAGTGTTTTCATGTTTTTTGTTTTTATGAGTAGTTATACTTAAGTTTTTTTGTTTTAAAAATGTTAATATACTTATTTACAATAAATTACTTTTGGTTTTTAACGTTAAAACTTTTAACTAACTACTTAGATTAATAATTTTTTTGAGTATAACAAAAATAATAATAATTTTACAAAATTAAAATTTTAACGCTTTTAAATAATAAAAACATGAAAAAAAATATTTCAATTTTAAGCATCATTAGTATAGTAATCTTATTATCAAGCTGTAGCGATAATTTTATAGAAATAGGAAATGATGATTTTAGCTTAAAAGCACCTGAAGAGATGATAGAAAACTCAGGAATGATATTTGACGGAGCAGAAATTGAATATCAATACGATTCTTTAGATTACTATTTGGTGGTTTTAAAAGAAAATAAAGAAGCTTATCCAGATTATAATTTAGCTGATTACCAAGAAGAGAACGTATCTTATATTCTACAAGAAGGTAGCGAGAGTTTTGTTACAGAAAAAGGAAAAATAAATAATTTAGAGACAATTATCACAGATGTTGTAACCGTAGATGAAGACGGTGAAACAACATGGAAAGTTGCTATATTTGAGTCGGATACAGATTTTTATACCGTTTGGACTTGGACAGGTCCAGACTTTGCTATCCAAAACATTGTAACAATGGATAAAATAATTAACACATTTACATTAAAATAATTTTTGAATTTCTGAAATTACGAAGTTTTGAATGAGCTTACACTTGTTCAAGATTCAAAATTTCAAAATTTCAAAATTTCAAAACTTCAAAAATGGAAACTAAAAGTTTATCAAATTTTTTTTCAATTATTAACGATTATTTTGAAAAAGACGAACAGGAAAATAAAGAGGTTCTTAAATATTTTAGCCCAGAGGAACTTAAACATAAAGTTGATTTAAAAATCAAAAAAGATGGAGATAATATAGATAAAATATTAAATTTTATTAATGATTATTTAACCTACAACGTAAAATCAGACAGTAAACAATTTTTTAATCAATTGTATGGAGGCAATAATTTACCTGCATTTTACGGAGAGGTTCTTACTACTCTAACCAACACTGCTGCACATACTTACGAGGTTGCACCATTAGCAATGATTATAGAAAAAATGCTAATAGAAAAAATGTGCAAACTTGTTGGTTTTGAAAATGGCGATGGAATATTTGCTACTGGCGGTAGTAATTCTAACATGATTGCTATGTTTTCTGCTCGCAATAAATTAGGCTTTGATATAAAAAACAAAGGTATTTATAACTTACCTATACTCAAAGCATTTGTATCCGACCAAGCTCATTATTCTCACGAAACTTCAGCAAATACTATCGGAATTGGTAGAGATAATCTGATAAAAATAAAATCTGATAAAAATGGTAAAATGATACCAGAAGAGCTTGAAAAAGAAATACTTAAAGCAAAAGAAGAGGGAGCTTTACCGTTCTACGTTGCCGCAACAGCCGCAACAACAATGCTTACTGCCATAGACCCTCTTGATAAAATTTCAGTTATTGCTAAAAAACATAATTTGTGGTTTCATGTAGATGCAGCTTTGGGTGGTTCGTTTTTGCTCAGTAAAAAATATAAATATTTATTAAAAGACATAAGACTTGCCGATTCGGTAGCATGGAATCCTCATAAATTAATGAATATTCCATTAATAACTTCGGTTATTTTGACAAAAGAAACAGGGAGGCTAAAACAAAACTTAACACATCTTAGCTCTGATTATCTGTTTCATAGCAATGCTGATTATAACTTAGGCGAAAAATCGCTCCAGTGCGGACGACGAATTGACTCTATAAAATTATTTACAGCATGGAAATATTACGGAGATAATGGTTACGAAAAAAGAATTGATAATCTTTTTGAAATAGCTAAATATGTGGAAAAAAAGGTGAAAGAAAATCCGAAATTAGAACTACAGGTTGAGCGTCAAACTTTGAGTGTTTGTTTTAGATATATTCCAGAAAAAAAGGTTGATTTAAACAAATTCAATATCCAACTTAGAGAAAATTTGATGAAAAGTGGAAAAGCTCTCGTAAATTATGGATATGTTGGAAAAGAGGCAACTATAAGATTTATAAACGTAAATCCAGATGTTTCTACAAATAATATAGATACATTTTTTAAATTTTTCCTTAAAGAAGCCGAAATTTTAGAACAAAAATGAAAAAAGACGACTCAATAATAGTTTTGGCTTGGCCAGAAACCAATGTAATAACAGCAATGGCATGGTACGATGGATTACTAAAAATTCTAAAAATAAATAGAGATGATTTTTATAAAGTAGGTCATGCGGCAACAGTTTTGGTTGAACACGAAACGGGGAATCTTAGATATTTTGATTTTGGAAGATACCACACTCCAATACTCCATGCAAGAGCTAGGGACATGGAACACGACCCAGATCTAACAATACCAATTCAGGCAAAATTTGATGATGAGAAAAATATCACAAATTTGGAGAAAATATTAAAACATTTGTCTCAAAAACATGCTTGCCATGGTGATGGAACATTGCATGGCTCTGTTTATAAAGGAATTAATTTTAAAGAAGCATATAATTGGGCTAAGAATTTACAAAAAAGAGGCGGAATAATGTATGGTCCTTTTGAAATTGGTGGAACAAATTGTTCTCGTTTTGTAAATCAGGTATTTAGAGCAGGAAAACCACCATTTTCTATAAAATTTAGATTACTTTTTCCACTTTGTCTCAGTCCTCTAACTACAACAAATGTTGTTATTGGTGCAAAAAAAACAAAAGATTATTATAAAGTTACAGATAAAGCAGAACTTACTAAAACTAAAGTGAATTTTTTCACAAATATAAAATATTTTGCACTTCCAGGATAATCCTTAAAATTTATGAAAACATTAAAAGAGCGTTTCCCTCAAACAAAATTAAAGAGTAGAATTACTCCTGCCGACCCACCAAAAAACTTACCAAAAGACGCAAAATGGCTCAGCGGACACGGACAAGGAATTTGGTTTCATATAACCAAACCAGAGAGTTTGTCTAAAAATGAATTTCGTGTAAAACGAATTGCTCTTGATGGAGTAATAGATTGTGATAGAGTCTTTAAGGCAGAAGAATCTGTAAATTTTGACCTATCCAAAGAATACGAAATTGGACATATTTCGCATTGCCAAAAATGCACTATAATTCAAAATAATAATAAATTTGAAATAATAATGGATAGAGAATATAACGAAAGTATTTAATTTGCGTTCCTTAGCACCTTTAAAAAACAAATCTCTGTGATATGCTTAACTAAAACAACATAAAACAATTTGACAAAACAGATATAAACAGTA
>JAOZQN010000670.1 GCA_029932195.1 Bacteroidales bacterium
GTCCTGTGTAGTTACTAATTTTTTATCTTTTTTTTGATACTGGCTGTGTAGTTACAAAATTTTTATATAACTGTTGCTTTTTATCAAAGTACTCCCGATAAATACATAGACAATTTTTTACAAAAAAACACCATAGAACTTGGTATGACAAATGAAGAATTGAATGTGAGGGCTTTTTTGACAACTCTTCGTTATGCCGAGAATACAGGACCTGGTCAAACAGAACCTTTAGGGTATAATGCTCAATATGGAGCAGGGACTTTTACTAATTTAAAATACAACGAGAATAATTTAGAATCAAAAAAAGCTTATGAAAAACACCCAAATACAAAAATTACAAAATGGAGACGTACTTCTTCTGCTGCGGGTGCATACCAATTTTTAGGCGGAAAGAATTGGAAATCTTTAAATTTGTCAGATTTTTCACCAATTAATCAAGACAAAGGAGCTTTAATTTTGATAGAAAGACAAGAAAAAGGTAATCAAAGAGCAAAAGGAGTTATTAAAGATATTAAAACAGGTAATATCGCAAGTGCAGCAAATAAACTCAATGGCACGTGGACATCATTACCAGGTGGAAGTCAAGAAGGATTAAAAGAAAGTGAATTTTTGGGTAAATTTAAAATATGTTTAATAAATGAATTAAATAGAAATTCAATTATAGCCACTCCTGTAGGAAAATTAAAATTCAATTAATATGAGAAAATATCTTTTAGTAATATTATTAATTATTAAATTCTTGGTCGGGTGTGATAGTAAATCAGTTCCAGTAAAATCAACTTTTAAGAGTTTAGAAGAAGAAAAAATACAAACTTCTAATTTAAAAATAAGTGCAATAGAATTACTTCCTAATTCAATTGCATGGACTGACGGAGGTAGTTTTTATTTATTAATTTTTGAACCAAATAAAGTCCATTTTATATTTAACCCAACATGTGCTTATTGGTTTCCTTCAAAAATTAAAGAAAACGAAATAATATTTTATTGGGAAATGAATGAGGACTGTATTTTTAATAGGGGGTTATCAAAAACATTTCAAAATATAGAAAATCCAGAAATAGGCAAACCATTTGGCAAAATAAAATTACTTAATGACTCTACATTATTCATTGATTATTATTATACTGACTGGATAAAAAAAATAAATACAGAAGAATTTGTATCTATTGATACATTGTTTCCTTCTTTTTTTAAAAAAATAGAATTTAATCAATAAGATTTATTTACTATTAATAAATCTTATTAATAGGCATCATAAATAACCAAACTCATGCCCACATTAAACCAAGTAATCGGAACAATTTTGCAAGACATTGGCAAAAATAGTTTAATTTTGTAATTTAAGAAAAAATGGATTACTATAGACCATCATTACCAATATTACCGTTTTACAAACCCAACAACGAAACCGAGCCACGAGCCTCGCAAGTTGAAGAATTAAACCCTATTGTTGAAAATAATTATTACAAACAAATATTAATAATAGGCAGGCAAGAGAGCGACCCCAAAATAATACGCAAACTAAAAGATATACAGCAAGATAAAACAAAATATCCAGAGTTTCATTTTGTTATAACACAATACAACAAAATACTTGGAGGCACGCCAATAAACCGAGCCTGCAACACAGACTCAATAACAATAAAACTAAACACAGCAATTGAAGGTAGAATCGAAAGAAGATTAAATCATTTATTAAGAGATTTGAAAACACAATATAAAATTACAGATGTTAAAAGAAATAAAATCGGAATATTCACTGAATTTATGAATGGTGAAAAAAATATTAAAAAGATGCCTGACATTGTTTATAGAATGTTTAAGGATGAGTTTGGAGTTATAGTTAAATATGATTCTGAAAATTCTCGTTTACTTTTTGTGAAAAAAACAAAAACAAGATTAAGTCAATCAGAAACAGCAACAAAACGATTTATTGAAGCATTGCAACAAACAGAAAAATGGGCAAAACATAAAAAACTGGTTTTTGGATACGAAATTTTAAGTTATGCAGGTTCAGTTAATGCAGGTTCAGCAGTTTCAAGAGCTGCATTTATTGATTTAGCTGATTTTGATAAAAATCAATTACCAAAACAACTAAAGTTTTTTAATTTTAAAAATAATGATAGTAGAACATATAATTTAGCACGAGTTTTTGAGCATGAATTTTTAGGACATGTTTACATAAATACTTATGGGAATGGAGATGGAGGATTGTATAATAAAGGTAAAGTAGTTGATATTGTTAATTTATACAGAAGAGAACGAAGATTATTAGAACGGTTAAATTATGGTTATTATCCAGGTAAAAAAGTTCCAATAATTTTTGGAAAAACAGCAAATTTTAAAAATAAAAGAGATGTGAAAAAATATGTAAAGGATAATATAAAAAAAATAAATGATAACAAAAAGGTAATAATACCTTACGTAGAAAGCAAATGAAAAAAACAATTATAATTTTTTTACTTATTATTTTTAGTTCATGTAATTCAAGCATCATAGGAATTTATACATATAATACAAAAAGGATAAGAATAAAATCTTCACCTCAAACAAAAAGTGTATTAATAATAAATGAAGACAGCACATTTAATTTTTACTCACAGAGTTTTATAAAT
Organism: Bacteroidales bacterium; assembly: GCA_029932195.1. GTDB lineage: Bacteria > Bacteroidota > Bacteroidia > Bacteroidales > JAOZQN01 > JAOZQN01. The sequence continues at coordinate 2,616 of JAOZQN010000670.1, forward strand.
ACAGAAGAACATGGAAAGTGGAAAATAAAATCAGATACATTATTTCTTACAAAAAATGATAGCTCATATTTTATGGCTTTTGAAAAGAAAAAGAAAAATCTTTTATTTGTAAATATTTATAAACATAAAGTACCAAGAAGATACTATGTGTGGAGAAAACGAAACTCCAATATATTTTATTTTTTAAATCCTAAATTTAAAGAAACAAACCCATGCCCACATTAAACCAAGTAATCGGAATAATTTTGCAAGACATTGGCAAAGCCAAACAAGCCGCAGATGTATCGAGCAAAGAAATTGGAGAGCAGTATAAAAAAGATGGAATACTAAAACACTTTCCAATCCCCAGAGTAGAAATAAAAGACCTAACAATAGATTTGAAATTTGCAGTTACAAATGTAACAGACAACGAGATAGAAATTGCAGTTACAAATTCTGAGTTAGAAAAAATACCAGAAGCAAATATTTCGTCGCTACAACTTAACACCGAAATAAATAAATATCAAATTGATAATCAACAAAACGTAATAGAACTTT
>JAOZQN010000671.1 GCA_029932195.1 Bacteroidales bacterium
CAACTAAAAAAATGGTGAAAATTAAATCTGAAAAAATCATCATGTAGAGTAGTAATTTTTATATTTTTTTGTTGGGATAGATATTTTAATTGTTCTGTTGCATTTTTCCAAAGTTCTGATAAATTTTGTTCTGTTTTTTTTATTTTTAATTTAGAGTCTTCATATTTTCTAACGTCAAGAATATTCATAACAAGATTTAGCATTTTATTTGCCGAGTAATTTATAATTTCTTTTTGCTTTTTACTTGGTATTTTGTCGGGGATATTGATAATATTGCTTATCGGATTTTTTAAATCGTGAACCAACATTTGTGTTAGTTTATCTTTAAATTTTGTAAGAGATTTTATGTTATCCAAACTACTTTCCAATTCATTGGCTTGAGTTTCTATCTCTTCTTTTTGACTGGCAAGAATACGATTTGCTTTACGTTTCTGTAAAAAACTTCGAAGCACTACCAATGCCAAAATAAACATTAAAATAAATCCACCAATAAATGAATTTCGCACAATTATTTGTAGCTTTTTTTCTTCTGCTTGAATAGCGTCTTTCTTTTCTTGTTCGAGTAGAGTTGCTTGCTTTTCCTTATCAAATTTATATTGATATTCCAGTCCGGTTATTTTTTCTATATTGCTTTCATTAAACATACTGTCATTCATATTTTTAAAAATAACATGATATTCATAGGCATCTTTATATAAACCTAAGCCAGCAGAAGATTTTGCAAAAATGTCAGAAGTTTGCTTTATTAATTCGGCATCTTCAATATTATTAGCAATAAAATATGCTTTTTTAGAATAACGATAAGATTTTTTTATATCATTTTTTGCAAAATACAAATTAGCCAAGCCAAAATAATTCATTGCTTTTTGTTTTTTATCTTTAATTTCGGTACTAATTTCTAAGGCTTTATAAAATAACTCTTCCGACTTATCATATTCTCCCATAGAATTGTAAAGATTTGCAATACTGGTGTATGAAGCAGAAATTCCTCTTTTGTCTCCCAATTCTTTTTTCAGTTCTAATGATTTTTTAAAACAGTCTAAGGCTTTGGAATTATCATTTTGTTTTACAAATATAAGCCCCATATTATTCAAACAATATGCAATGCCGTTTTTGTCTTTCTGTTCTTTTCTTATTTCCAATACTTTTTGGAAATGTTCCAATGCTTTGGGGTAATTTTCTTGCGTTCCGTAAATACTTGCCATGTTATAATAACAGTATGCCACACCGCTTTTATCTTTAATTTCTTCGCATACTTGCTGAGATTTTTGATAGTATTCTATTGCCATTGGGAAATCTCCTTGTATATGATAAATTGTTCCGATACCAAGATAATTTTTAGAAGCTCCCTTTTTATCTCCAACTTCAATATTCAGTTCTAATCCTTTTTGATGATACTCCAGAGCTTTTAAATATTCGCTTTGATACCTGTATATCATTCCAATACCATAATAACAACTTGCGATTTCTTTTTTATTGCCTAATTCTTTTCGTATTTCTAAAGCTTTTTGATTATATTCCAAAGCTTTATCAAAATCAGATTTTGTCCAATAATAAGTTCCAATTCTTAATAAGCTTTTTGCTTTTCCTTTTTTAAAGTTTAATTTGTCAGAAATTCTGCTGGCTTCTTCAGCATAGTTTAATAATTTATCAGGGTTAATAGACCAAAATTGATACGCAATTGTATTCAATAAATTAACCTTTACTGTATCTTCTTGCGTATGATTTTGCAATAAATTTTCGAGGCTGTCAATTTTTTGGGTTTGGGCAGAAGTAATTAAAAAATGAAAACTAAGAATTATAAATATTATTATAAATGCAGGTTTTTTCATGAGATTTAGTTTTAATTTTAAACCTCAAATTTAATATTTAAAATTAAATTAATAACAATATTTACAAAAAAAGCCAAACATTTCTGTTTGGCTTTAAGTAATTATAAAGAGAATTTTTTATTGTTTAATAATTTTTTAGAGTTTTCACAGTTTACTGTAAAAAGATAATTATTGCAATAATTGAAATAACAATTCCTATCCAATTTATTGGTTTTATTTTTTCTTTGAAAAAAGTAAAAGCTACTATAATAGATAAAACAATAATTCCAATATTATTGATACCAAAAACAATAGAACTATCTAATCCTGAAAAAGTTAAAGCAGAAACGACAAAATATAAAGAACCATAATTTAACAAACCAAGCAAAACTCCGTGTGAAATAGTTCTTTTATTAAAATAATTTTTAAATCCTGTTCTACTAAAAAGGCTTATAACAATCCCAATAATACCTGCTATTCCGAATGTTACTGCCGTAAATACAGGAATTGTAGCTTCATCAAATTTTGATTGTGAAAGTTTTACCAAAGAGTCCATTGTGCCAATGGTGAGAAATAGAAATATAGGTAAGTAGATGTATTTCGGACTTATCGGGTCTTTTTTTTGCTTTTTAAAAGATGATAAAATAATTGCAATTACTGCTAAAATAATTCCGATAATTTTCAACAAATTCAAATCCTCGTTAAAATAAATTATTGAAAATAATATTGGCACTACAACCGACATTTTATTAGAAATTGTGGTAATAGAAATTCCTATTTTTTGAGTGGCATATCCTATCAAAAAAAAGCCAATGATAAATAATGCTCCAATAAAAATTGCTCCAACAAACCAATCACTTTCAATTATTTTCACAAAATTTAGCTCTACACTATTTAATAACAATCCTAAAGCTGTTGCTATAAAGTAGTTAAATACAATTACGGGTAATAATTTTATGTCTTTCTTTGCCATTGTTTTAAACAAAACAACTATCAAAGTGGAAGATAATATACCAAGTAACAAATAAATCATAAGTATTAGTTAAAAGTTTTAAAGTATAAAGTTAAAAGTAATTTACTGAAAATGAACAGATTATGAGATTTAAAATATGAAAAAACTAAAGCACGACTACCTAAGTAATATTTTTGTGAAATTTTCTCTGCTAAGTATGAATGCAGTCTAAAAAAGAATAACACCAAAGGGAAACAAGACCAAATATCTCACGACCAATCACTTAAAGCAAAAACAGTAATTTTATTAAAGTTTTTATTTTTATTTTTTTAACTTTGTAACTAAAGTTTCGGAGTTGATAAAAAGATGTAAATCAATGTTTT
>JAOZQN010000115.1 GCA_029932195.1 Bacteroidales bacterium
CTTGCCTTGTTTTTGAATATTTTTTGAAGTCCCTTTTCCGTTCAAATACTAATTACCTGAAAATTACATATTTCATCATAATTATTATTTATTAAGAACAAAAAGACCAACACTTATCAAGACTACAAATATTGTTACCATATTATAACCCAGTAAATTATTATCATTTTGTTTTTATCTATAGCAACCCCTTTTGAGAATCCATACTTCCATTTAGAATGCAAGGATTTTTCTTATTTGAAATTCATTACTCTCATATTTAACCTCGTATGTTTGCAAAATATATAATAAGAAGTTTTTTTTTATTTAACGGCTCAATTATGATAAATTTCTGGGTATCCAAAATGCTAAAATAGAGTCATTAAAACCTTTTCCTCATTTTGCCAACATAGCTGATTATGGGCAGTTTTAACATTATCTTTCCAGAGATTTAATTTATCCGTATTTTGTAAAATTTCATTAAATTGCTCTGCAAGCTCTTTCGGATTTCGGTTCAAAATATATTCTCCAATATTGTATTTATCAATAATCCGCTTCATTTCGGGAAATGGTGAGGCAAGTATTGGAATTTCTGCATGAATATAATCAAATAATTTATTTGGCAGAGCATAATAATAATTCAATCCTAAATTTTCTTCCAAACTTATACCAATATCAGCCTGCATGGTATATTTTTTCAGCTCGTCAAAAGGTAATTTTCCAAACATTTTCACCTTATTTTCTATTTTAAGGTCAGTAACCATCTTTTTTATATCATCAAAAATATCGCCTCCTCCAATTATCCAAAACACATGATTGTCAAGATATTGCATAGATTCTACAACAAGCTCAATTCCTCTCCCTACATTTACTGCTCCTTGATAGATAATTATTTTTGTCTTTTTTGAGCTATTTTTTTTCAATAATTTTTGACTATCACAAATAGGAATATTTCTAACAACTTGCATTTCTATTCCATATTTTTCTTTGTAAATATCTGCAATTGAGCGGCAAACAGTATAAGAATATTTTATTTTTGGTAAAATAAATTTTTCTAAACTAAGCCAAATTTTTTGCGTCCGTTTTCTATTCACAAGCTCGGGAACTTCGGTAAAATATTCGTGGCTATCGTAAACTAATTTTGTTTTTTTTATTTTGGAAGCCAAAAAATTAGCAAGTAAACTATCAAGGTCATTAGATAAAAAAACATCTGTTTTTTTTAATAATAAAAATAAAAACAACCGAAAATTATATTCAGCATAAAACAAGACACCTTTATTAAACAATAGTTTAAATCTTTTGCATTCGTAAGGGCGATTTATTTCTTTACTATTTTTAAACTGCCACCCAACAAGCAATATTTTATAATCTAATTTTAAAAGAGTTAGAGCAACTTTATGAACTCGCATATCTGTAACAAGGTCGTTTGTAACAGATATTATAATTTTTTTTTTCATTTTTTTATTTTGAAATTCAGGTATTTACCAAAAAACTTGTTTCATAACAAAGTTTTTACAATATTATAGCATGAAATTTGCAGTAAATAGAAAAAAGATATTAATGATTCAATAAATTAAGATAAATAATTGTTATTTTTTTAGTATTGAATATATCGCTAATTACTATCTAACAACAAGCACCTTAGTAAAAACAAATAAAAAAAAATCTTTTTTATTTCTATTTTCAAAAGAAAAAAAAACATTTTTAAAACATTTTCTTGAAACATTTTTCATTTTTATTCGTAGAATTAAAAATAAATTAATATATTTGCATAATTAAATATTACAACATGAAAGCACTAATAACTACACTTACAATTCTTATTTTATTTTTATCTGTGTCTTTCACTGTAAATGCTCAAAATGAAGGCTTTAGTATGGAACTACAAAATTCAAATGTTCATAATGCCGTTCTTTACCCTAATCCGGTAGTGAATTATAAGTTTAATATTCAGTCCAATCAAGTAATTAGCGAGATTGAAGTTCTGAATGTTATCGGCAAAACAATACATCAACAAATTAATGACAATTACTCAACTGACGATATGCTTGTAAATTTGCCAGAATGCGAAAAAGGTATGTATCTGGTAAAAATCGTTTTTAACGACGATAAACACATAATCAAAAAGTTGCTAATAAAATAGTGTTTTTTTTATGGTTTTAAAAAGGGAGGCTTTAATTAGTCTTCCTTTTTTCTTTTTTAGGCTTTAAAATTCTTTATTTCTGTAATACACTATTTTTTTTGTTTCGAAAAATGGATTGTCGAAGAAATCACTAATTTCATGAATTTTGATTTTTTTACGGAAATTCTTAATCTCCTCATCAAAATCTCCTCCTTTTAAATAAATTATACCATTTTGTATATCATTAAAACCTTCTTTTTTGATGTTTTTATTCACAGAAGCTAAAAATTTAGGAAAATTTGTTATTGCACGTCCAAGAATAAAATCAAATTTTGTTTTAATACTATCTGATCTAACTGCCTGTGAAGTAACATTTTTAAGGTCTAAACTATTTTTAACTTCATCTACAACTTTTATTTTTTTTGCAGTAGAATCTATCAAAAAGAAATTAACTTCTGGAAACATTATTGCCAATGGTATTCCAGGAAAACCACCACCTGTTCCTACATCAAATATTTGCGTATTTGGTTTAAAATCAACAAGTTTAGCTATTGCCAACGAGTGTAAAACATGATGGGTGTAGAGATGTTCAATATCTTTGCGAGAAACAACATTTATTTTCTCGTTCCAATAATTATAAAGTTCCTCCAAACGAGCAAATTTATCAAGTTGTTGTTGGTCTAAATTTGGGAAATATTTTATTATTTGTTCCATTAATAAGGTGTTTAATTTTTAGTTTTTAAATGTGTTTGCTCCGAGAAGTAAGTAGTCATACAAAAGTTTCTTAACAATTATTTTTGATTAATTTATTTATTTTCAGGTGTCCACCAATCGTAAATCGCAAATCAAAAATTTACTTATATTCATAAATAAAAGCTGTTTGTTATTTTTTTATATTCGTTGGTATAATTATGTCGTTCTTTTTCAATTGTTAAAATATTTGCAATTTTTTCAGTTTTTGTTTTTGAAAATTCTAACAAAATTCTTTTTGCTTTTTTATCATAATTTGGTTTTACGATGGTCTCCCTCACACAAAAAAGTAAGTTCTGTTCACATAAATTATTAAATTTCTGCTCCAATTCAACTGGCAAAATTACAGAAAAAAATCCTTTATCCGAAATTATTTTAGATACTCCTTCAATTAAATTCTCAAAAGGAAGCGAATTGGTATGCCTTGCTATTTCTCTTTTTTTGTTTTGGGGTTTTAGAGAATTCTCAAAGAAGGGTGGATTACAGACTATTAAGTCAAATTTTGATTTTTGATTTTGATAAAATTCTTGGAAACTGATATTTTCAGATGAAATTCTATTTTTCCATTCGCAAAGTTCTATATTCTCTTTTGCTTGCAGATAAGCATCTGTGTCTAAGTCTATTGCAGTAATTTTAGAATTAGTTTTTTGAGCAAGCATAATTGCAATTAATCCAGTTCCTGTTCCTATATCTAAAATGTTTTTAGAATTATTGCAATTAACCCAAGCTCCAAGTAAAACACCATCTGTGCCAACTTTCATAGCAGTTTTGTCGTGCCAAATGGTAAATTGTTTGAACCTAAAATTTTTACTCATAAAATAAATTCTTCTGACTTCTTAAAACTCTGATTATAACTGATTTTTGTTGAGATTTGCATAAGTCCCCATGAAACAAGAGACTTATAATAAAGATACAAAATTAGAAATAATTTGCAAAGAAAACCATAAAATAATTGTTTTTTTTGAAGAGTCTTATTACAACTAAATGGAGGTGATTTAAAAAGTCTAATAAGTCTTTCGCTGTCCATGTCCCGACTTGCCAAGTCCTAATTTTCAGTTTGCCTTTGGCAAACTGAAAATTAGGACTTGGGAACGTCAAAAAAAAGGAAGAGTTTTTTAGGCTCACATCAGAAAGTTGAGGGATTGTAAAAAAAAAATTTATTTCACATTTATCTCCCAACCTATTATTTTTCAAAATATTTGTAAGATTTTAAAAGCAAATCAAAATCGTAGTATTTTGCAACAATAATTTCTGTGTCGTTAAAAATTGCTATAAAATTGTCTGTATCAATTATCTTATTATCAGCTTTTTGATAGGCTTTTATTATGTTTGTATTTCCGTTTTTATCGGTTATAGAAAAAATAAATTCTGCTTGAACAGTTTTTAATGAGTCCTTAAAATTATCGTCTGCTGAATAAAACTTCTCAAATTCAATATTTCTAAAATGTAATAAATAGTTATAACTTTTTTCATCTTTTAGATAAATAAAACTTTTAGACTTTAAATCTTTTTTCAATACAAAACTTTCGTTTTCTTTTTGTTCAATAACAAAAGATTTTTCTTTATTTTGGGGATAATTAACCGCTACCTGCTTAATTTCGTTTGATTTATATCTGAAAATTGTTTTATCTCGCCAAAATATTTCATTTATATTAAAATAATTATTCAAATCGCTACTTACCGAAGGAATAAAAATAATATACGGATTTTCGCTTCCCTCCAAAAGCATGTAATTACCTGATTTATTTGTCGTTTGCTCACCAATATAAAAATATTTTATTATATTATTTTTATCATCAAAAAGGCTTATTTTTTTAGAATTACTCAATTTGTCAAACAAAACTTTTTTTGCATTCGCAGGAATTGGCGATTTTAATTCCAAAAGTGTGAGACTTATCAATAAATTATTAATGGCTTTATTATTGACTGAATATAAGCTATTTAATTGCCAAAAATTAGATTTTTTTTCTAAAATAATTGTCTGTCCTTCTTTTTCTATAACAACCTTAAAAACAGAGGCTGTATCATTAATTTTAAAATTAATTTCAGATTGATTAATAGAACTATTATTTCTGGAAATAAACAGAAAATAAATGCTAATTCCAGAAAGTAACACAATTAAAATAATAATAATAAATTTAGTTTTCATGGTTTGAAAAGTTTTAGATAATTAACTTAAAAAAGTCTAATACACGAAAGTAATTGAAAATTAGATACTTATTTTATTCTATTAAAAAAATATGAAAAATTGTAAAAAATAATAGCAAAATTATAAATTTTATTTATATATTTGCACATTAAAATAAAAATGTAACTAATAAAAAAAAATACGATGAAATTTGTAGTATCAAGCACAGATTTATTAAGAAAATTACAATCTATAAGTAAGGTAGTTAACCCAAAAAATACCTTACCTATTTTAGATAATTTTCTATTTGAATTACAAGAAGATAAATTAATAATTACAGCTTCTGATTTAGAAACAACACTTGTAACAAGCTTAGAATTAGACAATGTAGATGGTGGAGGAAAATTTGCTCTCGAAGCAAAACGTTTAATAGATATTTTGAAAGAATTTTCGGATCAACCTTTATCTATAGACGTAAACGAAGAAACGATGGACGTTGATATTCTTTCTCAAAATGGTAAATTTAGTGTTGTAGCTATTGAAGGTGAGGATTTTCCTGAGCCAGCAGAAATAGAAGAGGAAAATTCTACTGCTTTTAAAATTTCTGGAAAAACTTTGCACAGAGGTATAATTAAAACCATTTTTGCAACTGCCGACGACGAATTAAGACCAGTTATGAACGGTATTTTTATGGAGCTAAAAGAAGACAGCCTTACTTTTGTATCTTCTGACTCTCATAAACTTGTGAGATACAGACGAGAAGACGTGAAACCAGGAAAAGAGGCTTCTTTTATTTTACCAAAAAAACCAGCCGAAATTCTAAAAAGCACTCTCGTTAAAGACGACGAAGATGTTACAATAGAATTTGATGATAAAAATGCAATTTTTGAATTTGCTAACTTCAAAATAGTTTGCCGACTTATTGATGGTGAATATCCTAACTACTCAAGCGTTATTCCAATCAATAATGAAAATAAAATGGTTGTGGATAGAGTAGAATTTTTTAACACTATTAAACGTGTTGCTATTTTTGCAAATGAAGCAAGTCGCCTAATTAAATTTAAAATTACTCCAAGTCAAGTAACCGTTTCGGCACAAGATATTGATTTTTCTATCTCGGCTTACGAAAGAATTACTTGCCAATATGAAGGAGATGAGATGACTATCGGTTTTAAAGCCAGCTTCTTCCAAGATGTTTTGAACAATATTAGTGCACCAGATATTGTTGTTGAAATGTCTGACCCTTCAAAAGCAACATTAGTTCTTCCTATCGAAAAAGAAAGCGAATACGAAGACGAATTAATGCTAATTATGCCAATGATGTTGGATTCTGAATAATTTTTTAATGAATAATGAATAATGAATAATGAATAATTTCGCAATGCGACTTATTTATTAGGCGAAAGCCAATTATTCATTATTCATTAAAATTTTATTCATTAATTACTCTTGCTCTCTCATTCTTTCGTAGTCTCCATTTAGTTCTCGCAGGCGTTCTCTTGCTCGGACAACAAAAATACTTCCTGTATAATCAAAAAGTAATTTTTCGTAAAACTCCATAGCTTTTTCAGGGTTATTTAATTGATAATCATGCAGTTCGGCAAGTAAGAAGACCGATTTATCTGCCAAAATATCCCAAGCATGATTTTCTATTATTTTCTGTAAATTATTTTCAGCCTCCTGATAATCCTTTGATTTTAACGCTATTTTATATTTCATAAAATAAACTTCATCATTAATTGAATGATAATCAAATTTGAAAATAATAGAGTCCAAAATAATATTTGCTTCCTCGTAATTATGCTGAAAAAACTGTAAATCAGCTTCTGCATACATTTCCAAAGGCGTGTATAGACTGTCATCACCAAGATTATCACTGATGATATTTGCCAACTCAAAAGCATTGTTTGCTATTAATTTTGATGTGCTACCTTTTAATATATCTAACTGTGCCAAAGCCCATTTGAAGTTTCCTATAAAATAATAAACCTGTGCTTTTTTAAGTTTTGCCTCATCGCCAATATCGTTGTGTTTGTTATTTTCTTCGGCTTTTGCGTAGGTTAAAATTGCGTCCCAACTATTTCCTGTCATCAATAAAATATCGCCAAGTTCTATCTGACAAATACCTTTCATTTTATCCTCAATCCCTTTTAATTCAATTGCTTCTGTGAGCAAATCAATAGCTTCATCAGATTTTCCGAGATAAAATGCTTGCAAATGAGCAAGATCAATAATTATTTCAATAGTTGTTTTATTTATTCCAAGTTCAGTTACTGTAGAAAGATATTGATTTTCAAGATTTTGAAACTCTTTATCGGAAGTTATTTCATTATTTACAACTTGAATATACAAAACATCTAACAATCCAAATTTTGCTTTGTAATAATAAGACCTATCTTTTCCTTTGTTTACAACATAGGTATATGCCTCATTCGCAGTAGTATAGTCATTGTTTTCAAAAGCAAGTTCGGCAATATTATAAACTCTCACACCAATTTCGTTATTTCGCCTGTCCAGTGCTTTTGCCTGAATATAAGCATTATAAAAATCCTTTTTTTGTATGTATAGCCAGATAAGCATTTCGTTGTAAACTGTCTGCCTTGTTAGCTGTATTTTTGCTAACAACTTACTTCTCAGTAAATTAAAAAAATCATTATTTGTATCGTGATTAATACTCCACAGCAAACGCTTTCTCACCATTTCCACATGCCGATTATTTCCACCAATTAGGTTTAAAAATTCGTCTATCATCAAATCATCTTTTCGCTGAATTGAATATAAATTTGCAAGTTCTAAGTAAAATTTTTCAAATGTGATTTTTCTGCCTTCGTTATAAACTTTTTCTGCCCATTCATATTCTTTTTTGGTAATGAATGAGTTAGCTATACTAACAATTTTATTTTTCTCTGGACTTAAATTCTTTATTACATATTTATATTCCTTTTTTGCCTTGTCGTCTTGCCCTTGCTTGCTATAAACATATCCCAAATCTACATTAAAAGTTAAATCAGATTTATTTTTTTTAATTTGTTTTTTAACCTTTTTTTCTGCTTGCTCAAAATCTTCCAATTCTATTAAACAATTAAGGTAATAATCAAAATAAAATTTTGTGCCTTGCTTTTTGTGTAACTTCTCAAACAAAACAGAAGCTTTTTCAAATTCCTGATTTTTATAATACTGCATAGCAAGCTGATAATCGTCTTGTGCAAAAATATTGACAAACATGCCAACAAATAATCCTATTAATAATATTTTTTTTATCATAATTAGTTTAGTAGTGTTGAGTTTTTAGTTTTGAGTGTTAAGTTTTTAATTATTCACACTTAATATCAAGTATTTTTCTTATTATAAGCATGTTAGATTCTATTTCTAATTTTTAATCCTTAATTCAATATATAAATAAAGTGTAAAATAAAATAAAAAATAAATAAAAAGACTAAAAAATTTAAAAAATTTAAAAATAAAATATATTTTTACATGATTTTAAAATAAAATTAATTTGAAAATTTTTATTAGAATTTTTATTTTTTAACGAATAAGAAACTAAAATAACCTTTGCTCTTTCGCAAAAAATAGAATATGTCAAAAAAAATAGATTATATAACAAAAGAAATTATAGACCAATACTTGCACGATGAAAATAAAACAGGCACATAAAGAAAAATTATTAAAATATTATTTGCATAAGTTTACTCATATTAGAATTAATACAAGTAAAAAAAATGGAATTTCACCACACAAACCAGTTTTGCTATTGAGTGTTATTTCTAATATTGAAACAGGAAAAATAAATAGTAATAAGATATTTATTTCGCCTGAACTTGTTGCTACTTTTAAAGACTTGTGGATTGATTTAGTTGAGAATGAAAAACATCATTGTATTTTTACAATGCCTTTTTATCACTTGTCTTCAAGTTCGTTTTGGAAATTAATTGCAAAAAAAGGTTATGAAAAAATTATCCAATCAAAAATAGCAATGAAAAGTTTTTCAAACTTAAATGAGGCTGTTGAATATGCAGAAATAGATAATGAACTTTTTATTTTTTTGAAAAATAAAGAAGAACGAGATATTTTAAAATACGCAATTTTAGAAAAATACTTTCCAAATATTGAGTCAAGTTTTTCTGGAGGCAATAATAATTATTTTCAAAATATAGAAAATCAAATTCTTAATGAACCTTCAATAAAATACAAAACAAATTTACAACACCTTCAAAATAAACTAAATGCAGATGGTTTTGAAGAAGAAAAATATATGCGAAGTAGTATTTTTAAAAGACAAATTCCAATTTTATATAGAAACACTTGTGCAATTTCAGGATTACAAATAAATGCAACAATAAATGTGTCTTTAATAGATGCTTGCCATATTATACCTTTCAGTAATTCTTACGATGATACAATTAGCAATGGCATCTCATTAACACCAACTTTGCATAGAGCATTTGATAGAGGATTAATATCAATTGATGACAACTATAAAATAATTATTTCAAATAAATTTAAAGAGGAAAAACAAAGTCGATATTCAATTATTCAATTCAAGAATAAAGAAATATTTTTACCTGAAAATTCTAAATTTTACCCAAATTTAGAAAATTTGAAATGGCATAGAGAAAATATTTTTAAATAATAGACTAATGGTAAATCAAATAAAAATATTAGATAGTAATAAACTTTCACAAGCAAAATTTTTACCCTTACTTGGACAAATTCTACGCACCATAGGTAAAAGCACTGTATCTATAAAGCTATTAGAACAAAAATTACAACAGTGGAGCAAAGAGAAAAAAGAAAGCTCTGATTTTTATAAAAATCACAATGGAATATTAACACATAAAACAAACGATAAACCAACAACGGCATTTAAGTTTTATATTAGTTTTTTGCAAGAGTTAAAATTAATTGTAAAAACAAACGATTTTGTCCGATGCTCAAAATTTGGTTTTGTCTTTAATGCTTTAAGTAATGAACTGAATACTAATATAGATTTTCCTGAATTTGAAAAAGTCTTTTTCTTATTTTATTTGTTCAACAACGACGCAGACGCATTACTTTTAATTCTTGATTATTTTAATGATGAAAACAAAGCTGTGCATCAAAATATAATTGCAAAAAAATATAAAGAACTCTTAAAAATAAGACTTGAACATAAATTTTTAAAAACAAACAGCCCTGAAATTAGAGATATTTATTTATCACTAATAAAACCGAGAAAAGAAAGTCAGACAGTTTCAAAAAGAATTATACCACCTCGTATTGAATGGTTAAACGATTTTGGAATTATTAAAGAAGAGCTAAAAGATACTTATTTTTTAACAAAAGAAGGTGTAGAGTTTTATAATAGTATTCCTAAACAAGATATAAAACTAAGTTGTATTAGTGAAATAGACAATAAATGGTTAAATAGTAAGTTTTTTAGTTCAATTTACTGTCTCTTTCCTGAAAAGAATAATAATAAAGAAAATAAAATTGATGTTTTATTAGGAGAGTATCTTATGTTAAGTTATAAAAAATTAAATACAGATTCTGTTGCAAGAGTTTCAACATTGCCCGTATTTATTTTTGTTTCAATCATGTTGTTTGTAAAAGATAATTTGATAGTAAACTTTGACGAACTAACGAATAAATTAGAAAAAGGTTTTACGGTTGGAAATAAAATATTTATACTGAGAGAAGCCGCAAGAATAAATGAAAGTTACATCTTAATAAATTTAAAATAACAATATGCCAAAACAAGATTGTATAATTGATGCGTGCAGTTATATTTATTTACATAAGTTTAGTTTTCTTTCTCAAGGCGAGGAGGAAGTAACACCTTTTGATTTATTAAATAAAGTAGTGAATATTAAGCATCATAAAGTAATAAGCGATGAAATTAAACGTAACTTTACAGTTTCAGAAGAAGAAGCTTTGTTAATAAATAATAGAGAATATCAATTACAAAAACACACATTAGAACATTACGATAAAACTCTGTATAACAAAGCAATACACCATGCAACAACAGAGCGAGATAAGGGTGAAAAAGTAAATCTTATTTCAGCATTAGACATAATTATTAAAAAGAAGACTATACCAATTTATTTAACCGACGACATTAAAGCAATAAGAAGTGAAAAAAAACTTTTAACAAATTTTTTACTATACAATATTTGGACTTCTTTTGATGCTATAATATTTTTGTTCTTAACTACATCTAATCTATCTTATGAAATGGTTAAAAATGCAATTACTGATTTTACGGCTTTTATCTATAAACCAACTTATGATAATTTAATAAAAGCAAGAGATAAAAAAATTGATGACCAACCTGCAAAGAAAAAAGAGATTATAAAAAAATATGCGATAAAAATTAGCAGTTGGCGAAAACAAACACAAGAGAATAAAATTGATTATTTAAAACGTATAGAAATTATAAATACATTAAAAAACTAATAATGAATATACAGGACTTAAATTTACATAAAAACCCTTTTGAATTTCTAACACCAATGCAGGGGCAAATTGATTTTTGGGCAGGCATGCCAGAAATAAAATCGGATATTGAACAAATATATAAAAATTCATTTAATAATAGCCCAAGAAATCTTATATTAAACTGGGGACCTATTGGAGGAGGCAAAACCTATGCAGCATATTATTTTAAAAATAAGGGAATTGATGACTTTGATGATGAACAAATTATTCATATATATACGACTTCTCCAAAAGAAGGCGTTAAAATTACAAAACAAATCTTTAGAGATATATTAGATGGAATTACTTTCCGAAAATTAAAACAATACATACAGGAAGCATATAATGAACTTGGCGAAGACAATTTATTTGAACATATTTATGAAAAAATTAATAGCGAAGAATTTGCTAAAGCTGTTGTTAATTTAGGTAAAGAAGAGAATATTTTTAATATGCACATTTTTGATTTGATGAAAAAATATATTTTCGGAACAGTAAGTGCAAAAGAACTTGATAGCTTAAAATTATTTAGAAAATTAGAGTCAGACACAGACTACAGAAAGTTTTTATCTGGAATTATACTTGCCATTACATCAACAAAAAAACCTAAACGTATCTTTTTTTGGTTCGACGAATTAGAAGATACAATCTATATGACAACAAAACAATACAAAGAATTTTTTCAGACTTTCCGAGATTTAGTTGATACGGTGGGAGGAAAATTTACAATATTTATGAACTTTACATTTTCTGAAGCAGAAGAAGAAAATGTAAGAATGTTAATTGGAGAAGCTCTTTGGTCAAGAATAAATCAAAAAATTTATTTTAAACCATTAAATATAAAAGATGCTTTAATTTACTGTAAAGACTTATTAAAAAACTCACAAATAGATGACTCCAAAGGAGATTATAGTCCTTTTGAAGAAACAGCAATAACTGAAATACTTAATAATTTTAAACAAACCGATTTAATTCCAAGAGAAATTAACAGAAATATCAATGAACTAATACAGTTTGCGTTAAAAGAAAATCAAACAATTATTGATACGAACTTATATAAGAAGTGGTTTAACAGTAAAACTACTTTTTAAAAAAACAATAAATTCATGCACCCAATAAATATATCAACAACCGCTGAAAATAAAGAAGTTGTTCAAAGGCTAACAAAAAAACTTTCAATTTCGGAAGAAAATATTATTGCAAGAATTGCAATAAATTATTCTTTAAGCAAAAACAGGCATCTTGAAATAAAGAATTTACAAAGTTCAAAAGATGGAAAATCATACAAAGAATTTACATTGCTTGGAAAATTTAAAAGTTTTTACGTTGCATTAATCTGTCAGCATTATAATATCAATAGTTCAAATCCCGATTTGCCAAAATATTTTAAATTGCATCTTGACGATGGTTTGCAATTAATTGATAAAATCTTTGCAGACAATCCTAATTATCCAATGATTGAATTTTTAATAACACATCTTGATACAGGAATAGAAACACTGGAAAATATAGAAGTTAGCCTTGATGCTGTAAGAAATCGTAATCAAAGTATTAAAAAAGAGCATTTTGATAATATTTTGCGACTTGAAGTTGGTAAAAATATTACCACAGATGAAAAAATAATTATTGAAATAAATGACACTAAAAAATATAATAACTGTCATATTGCAGTTGCAGGAGAATCTGGCTCAGGGAAAACGCAATTCGCCTTAGAACTATTACGACAATTTTATATAAATTCAAACGAACAAGTAAAGTTCTTATATTTAGACTTTAAAGGATTAAAAAAAGGAGATGAAAACAGTGATTTTTACCGTCCATTTTTTGAACAAACAAAAACAGATTATATAAATATTACAGAAGATAATGTATCATTTCCATTAAACCCATTATCATTTATTGACACCATAAATAAAAAAGATAAACTTCTTGGAATTAATAAATTTGTTGATATAATTGCAAAATACGGTAATATAGGAGAAAACAAGGAACAAGTTTTAAAACAAGCAATAAGAGATATTTTTGAGACAAAAGAAAATGGAGAATATCCTTCGTTTAAGGAAATATACGACCATGTAATTGAAGTAGAAGATGGAAAAAATAGTAGATTAACAGGAATTTTAGAGTCAATGCAAAGTTTAGAGATTTTTGAAACAAAAGTAAACCCACTTGAAAGTTTTATAAATAAAAACTATTACTTTTCACTTTCTGGCGATTTGCCAAAAGCAGTTCAATTTACATCTACTT
>JAOZQN010000672.1 GCA_029932195.1 Bacteroidales bacterium
TTAAATTTATCTAAAATCTAAAAAATAATAAAAACACAAAATCAAACTGCACCCTTTTAGAATTGAAGTTTACCTCTGTAAATGAGTATTTTAAAATTTCAAAAGTAATGAAGAAATTGGCACTCGTGAAAAACGCCAAAAAAACAAAATCATGACAAAAATAATAATCTTAGTAATAGGATTGCTTGTATCCTTAGGAACTCTACAAGCACACCCAAGAGAACAACTTCAAAAATTACTTGCAGGAGACGGTGCAGAGTCAGACCATTTTAGCGAGTCTGTCTGTATTTTTGGTGATTATGCCATAGTGGGAGCTTCAGGAAACGATGACGACGGTAGTTCTTCCGGTTCAGCTTATATTTTTTATAATAATGCAGGTATTTGGGAGCAACAAGCTAAATTAACAGCTGACGATGGTTCTGGCGGCGACTATTTTGGTAATTCAGTCAGCATTTATGGAAATTATGCCGTAGTAGGAGCTTATAGAGAAAATGATAATTCTGGCTCTGTTTATATCTTTTATAACAATGCAGGAACTTGGGAGCAACTAGCAAAACTAACTGCTGATGATGGTTCTGACGGGGACTATTTTGGTAAGTCAGTCAGTATTTTCGGTGATTATATTGTAGTGGGAGCTTATGGAGATGATGACAACAGCACTAATTCTGGTTCAGCTTATATTTTTTATAATAATGTTGGCACTTGGGAGCAACAAACTAAACTAACTCCTGCCGATGGCGATTATGATGATTATTTTGGATTCTCAGTCAGTATTTCTGGCGATTATGTCTTAATTGGAGCACAACAGGATGACGACAACGACAGTAATTCAGGTTCAGCTTATATTTTTTATAATAATGCTGGTACATGGGAACAACAAACTAAATTAACAGCTTCCGATGGCTATTTTGGTGACTTTTTTGGATATTCAGTTAGCATTTCGGGTGATTTTGCCGTAGTCGGAGCTTATTTAAGTAATGGTAGCTACTATGATTCAGGTTCTGCCTATATTTTTTATAATAATAATGGTACTTGGACGCAACAAACTAAATTAACAGCATCCGATGGTATTTCATATGGTTATTTCGGTGCAGCAGTCAGCATTTCAGGTAATTATGTTATAGTAGGAGCATGAGGAGATGATGGCAATGATGTTACTGATAGTGGTTCTTCTTATATTTTTTATAATAATGAAGGTATTTGGGATCAACAACTTAAATTAACTGCTGACGACGGTGCTGTTAATGATTATTTTGGATTCTCAGTTAGTATTTCTGGTGATAATGTCATAATAGGAGCTTATTCTAATAATGACGACGGCGATGATTCTGGCTCTGCTTATATTTTTGGTTCTACAATAACTACACAACCAGAAAATCAAACTAATATTTGTCCTGGAGATAATCTTGTTTTTTCAGTAGCAGGTTTAAATATTAGTGCATACCAATGGCAAGTAGATGAAGGTGCAGGTTTTGTAAATATTACTAACGGAGGTGTTTACAGCAATGCAAATACAGCTACATTAAATATTACTGGAGTTACTCTTGCAATGAACAATTATCAATATCGATGCTATGCTAATTCAGATATTTATACTGTAAGCCATGAAGCTATTTTAACAATTGATACAGAACTCCCCCTCACACCAACTCTCGCAGACGTAACAGCAGAATGCTCTGCAACAGCAACTGCACCAACAACAACAGATAATTGTGCTGGAACTATTACAGGAACAACTTCAACTCCATTTCCAATTACAACACAGGGAACAACTGTTGTTACTTGGACTTTTGATGATGGAAATGGAAACAGTATTGAAGCTAATCAGAATATAGTAATTGATGATGTTACAGACCCAGTAGCACCAACTCTCGCAGACGTAACAGCAGAATGTTCAGCAACAGTAACTGCACCTACAACAACAGATAACTGCGTTGGAGCAATAACAGGAACAACTACAACCCCATTCCCAATTATAGCACAAGGAATTACAGTAGTAACTTGGACTTTCAATGATGGAAATGGAAATAGTATTAATGTTGACCAAAATGTTATTCTTACCGACAATACAGTTCCTGAAACTCCTACTCTTGATGATGTTATCGGAGATTGTTCAGAAACAGTAACAGCACCAACAACAATAGATAACTGTGCAGGCACAATAACAGGAACAACTTCCGACCCAGTAGAATATACTACAGAAGGAACTTTTGTAATAACTTGGACTTTTGAAGACGGAAACGAAAATAGTATAAATGTTAATCAAAATGTAATAATTAACGACATTACTAATCCTACGATTTCTTGCATAGATAATCAAACAAAACAATTATCACAAGGTGAAACAGTTTACACGGTTTCAGGAACAGAATTTGATCCAACAGAAAGCAATGATAATTGTGATGGTTTTAGTATCTTAAATAATTTTAACGTTTTATCAACATTAGAAAATGCAGAATTTCCAATTGGACTAACTACTGTTATCTGGACAATTACAGACGTTGCAAATAATGAAACTCAATGCAGTTTTGACGTTCAAATAAATGCTTTTGTAGGTATTGAAACATTACAACAAAACGGAATTTCAATTTTTCCAAATCCAACAAACGGAATAATAAACTTTGATTTTATAAATAATAATATTCAACAAATAGCAATATCAGATATAACAGGAAAGATTATAATTGAAAAAAATAATATTCAAAAAAATGAAATGATTGATTTATCAAATTTTGAAAGTGGAATTTATATCATCAAAATTCAAGCGAATAATGAAATATTTATAACAAAAATAGTGAAAGAATAGAAAATCAAATTTTCAACAATTTCTTACATTTCATTGCCTTTTTTCGGGACTGTTGGAGTAATCTGTCGTTTTATCTTAATTGTTTTTTTTGTTTTATAATACATTTATCATCAGGCGGAAGCTAACTACTTAGGGACTTTCAGTAAATGCTAATAACTCTAACAGTCAGCGTGTTACATGACTCTATTACCCCGAAATCACCCCATTTTTGAACAAAAACACCCTGTTTTGGGGTAATTTGCTCTGAAAAATTTCATTTTTTGAAAAATAATAATTAGTATTTGAACGGAATAAGGCTTCTGTGTTGTAATTTGCTATAAGTAAG
>JAOZQN010000673.1 GCA_029932195.1 Bacteroidales bacterium
TACAAAAACTGGGGGAACTTTTTTTGATGAAATATCAAATTATTAACACCTTATGGTTCGCCTATTTTATTTGATAATTCCAATCAAATAAATGTTGCAGGAGACTGGAATATGCACCAAAATTACACCGACCTTACGGGAATGAGCCACATCGTTTTTGATGGCACAACACAAGATATTAGCAATTCTAATTTTTCTTACGTAACCTTTCATAATTCGGGAACAAAAACGCTAAGCGGAACGCTTGATATTTTAAACAACTTGTATATCAGCAACAGCGTAACCCTTGATGCGAATAATCAATACATTTACATTGAAGGAAATTGGCAAGAAAACGGAACAGGAACTTTCCAGCAAACTGGTGGGCGTGTTACTTTTGACGGAACTTCTGCTAATCAAACTGTTACTTGTTCGGTAAGTAGTTATTTTTATGGTTTTACTATTGACAAAACTGGTGCAAATAAGACCGTTACAGCAAATACAGATATTGATGTAAATGGAACTTTTGATTTTGCCGAAGATGACGCAAGTTTTGATTTGAATGGACGGAATTTATATGTTGAACGTGATTTTTATTTTAGAGAAAATTGCACATTTACTCACAACAACGGAAAAGTTTTCTTTGATGGTATTTCTAATGCTCAACTTATTAGAAATTATGATGTAAACGAAATTGTTTTTGATAATGCAGAGTTTGTAGGAACTGCCGTTAAACGACTTTACGATGGTTCTTTTCGTTTTGAAGGAGATGTTTTTATCAATAATTCAACACTTGAAGGTCAATATTGGGATCATTATGTAGAGGGCGACTGGATAAATACAGGAGTTTTTCGCCACGACCGAACTATACATTTTGATGGTGGTAATCAAGCAATTAGTCAGTCAAATTTTAGGTCTGTCCGATTTGGCGGAGGAGCAAATACAAAAACTCTTGGTGGAGATATTTTTCTCAACGGTAATTTATATATTGATGATGCTACGCTTGATGTAAGTGCTGCAAATCACACCATTACGCTTGATGATTATTTTTATAATGATAGCACTGGTTCATTTATTGCACACGAAGGAACAGTTGTAGTAACTGGCGAATACAATAGAGTTTTCACTGGCGAAACAAACACCCTTTACGGTGCAGGGCAGGTTGTTACACAAGGCGGAATAAAATCTTTTTACAACTTGGAAATCAATGCAACAGAGTCTAATTTTTGGATGTTTATTCATGGTAATTTGACTGTTTTAAACGATTTTACAATTGTAAAAGGTCGTTTTTATCAAAGCTACGACCCTAATAATTATGGAATTAACGACATTGAAGTTGGAGGATGTTTTATTAACAACGGAAGTATGCACAACAATAATTATGGCGAAACTTTTACACTAAATCCAACCGCCGGAAGTCATACTTTTAAGCCCGGAAGTTCCAACTTCTACGGCCCATTTATTTTTGATGGAGCAGCAGGCACTGATTATACTTTTGAAAGTAATTTTTCAACATACTCAAACAGAACAATTACTATAAACGATGGAACTTTAAATCTTAATACTTATGATATTACAACCAATAATTCTGGTGGAGATATAGATTTGAATGGAGGAACTTTTAATGCAAACGAGGGTTCAATTCTTGCTATGGGAAGCGGTGCTACTTTTACCAATGCTGGTGGAATTTTTAAAATTGTAGGTGTTGATGGAAACCCCGCATCGTTTATTGCGGCAAGCGGAAATTTTAATTATCAACAAACTTCGGGAACATCTCATTTTAAATATTATAGAATTGAGAACACAAATGGAAATGGAATGGAACTCTCAGGTGGTAGTTTAGATGCTACAAATTCTTTTCAAAACGGTAGTTTTTCCGAAGGAACGGGAACGGCTTACATCACCCTTTCGGGGATAGATTTGGGAGGCGACAGAACTATTGGTAGTGTAACTTTAAATTCCGGACCAACTTATAATGTGCAACGAACTTCTGGAAATGGAGTTTTAACTTTTGAAAATGCCACAGGAACTCTATCTGGCGAAAGCTACGACAACGATGACGCAGACCCAGGAACAAAAATTATTTGGACATATCCAGGAGCAGCTCGTTGGACCGGTTTTGCAGGCACAACGGATTGGCATACAGCCAATAACTGGTCGCCAATAGCAGTTCCAACTTCTGCCTCAATTGTAATTCTTGATCACAGCACAGTTGCAGGAGCTTACAGCGTAGTTATTTCAAACTCCGATGCCGATGCCAAAAATGTTACAATTAATGCCGATGCAACTAATATTTCATTAAGTTTAAATACCAAAGAGCTAACAATTGCAGAAAATATCACCATAAGTGCAAATGGAACTCTTACTCAAACCAATGCAACCGACACTCTAAAAATTGGTGGAAGTTGGGCAAACGAAGGAACTTTTAACGAAAATACTGCCGTTGTGCTTTTTAATCCAAGTTCGGGAACGCACACAATCAACACGCAAGGAGCAGGCGATAGTTTCTACGATTTTGTTATCAAAGGAACTGGTGGGACAAATGTAATTAGCTCTACATTAGATATTAATGGAGATGTGAAAATTGAAGGTGGAATAATAAATGCTGGTTCGCAACAAATTACTGCCGCCAAAGACTGGTCTCGCACAGGAGGAGCAACTTTTGATGCAGGAACAAGCACAGTTACTCTTGATGGAACTAATCAGACTATAAATGGTGGCGAATTTTATAATTTCATTACTGATAATTCAGGAACAAAAACGCTTACTGCAAATATTGATATTAATAATGATATTACTATAAACGCAGGAACTATTTTAGATGGTGGCGTAAACACAATTTATGTTGGCGACGACTGGACAAATCATGTTGGAAATGCGGGTTTTACACAGTCAGGCATGGGAACAGTTATTTTCGACGGAACTACAAGTGGACAAGATATTGGTGCTGCTGCAACCAGTCCTACCACTTTCAATAATGTTACAATTTGCGGAACTCAAACAAAATATACAAGAACCGATATTACCATAAATGGAAATCTTATTATTTCGAGTGCAGGGCTTTATATTGTTGATGGAACAACAATAGACGGTGCAGGGGTAAGGTGTTAATAATTTTATGTTTTTATAATAAAAGTTCCCCCAGTTT
>JAOZQN010000674.1 GCA_029932195.1 Bacteroidales bacterium
TTTTTTACAGTTTTTTGTTATAGCGGATTTTTAATTTTATACTTGGTATGTTTTGTGTTTAGCTTTTAAGTCATTGGAATAAAATAAGCGTTTATGTTCGCTATCAATATGAAAGCTCAACAAAAGTCCAACTTCTATATCGCTGTTTTTTAATTGATTAGAAAGTGAAATTTCATGTATTCGTAAAATGTTAGGTTCGCAAATAATTGAAATATTGACTTTTTGTTCTATCAAGATGTCTATCGTAAAAACACCAATTTCTTTCTCTTTATAAATTAATTTTTGAGCTTTATCAAGCTCGTATTCTAAATTCATTGCTTCAAATTCGACTATCAAAGCTCTCTTAAATAATTCAATACCAAATCCATATCCTATTTTGTTTGCAACATTGTAAAATCCTTGCAAAATTTTTCCAGTTATTTCTGAATGTAAATATTTTGGATTAATATTTTTTTGATAATCTTCCATCTGTAAAATTTATTATTAATTTATCGTTGAGGCATTATCATTGCAAACTTGAACTTGCAGCAGTTTTTTTTTTTCAGTTTTAAATCATTCGTAATATCAGTTTTACTGTTCAAATTTATAAAGTTGAATTTACGATTTTTAAAACTTACAAACTTATATTTTTCACTCTCGTTGAGGCTTTTTTTTTGCGTTGCCCTTAACGGATATGGCTTGGTGGCGGGCATTTTTTTGCTTGTTTTTTACGAGCGAAGCGAAGTAAAAACAAGCAAAAAATGACTGACACCAAACCAATGTTATAGTCCCTATCATCTAATTGTTTATGTTTTGTCTATTTCATTGATAAATTTTATAAATTCATCTAATAAGTTGTTAAAATCTGTTTCGATGTTATAATTATCAGGATTAGGATAAAATCGTAAAGCATCTTTTTCATACTTAAAATTTGAATTCCAATTATATTGTTTTTGTTTTAACATTAAATTAGTTAAATCTGCTGTTTTCTCTGTCCATACTGTAAAAAATGGAAAATCATTTTCTGATTGATACCAATTAACGGCGATTACAAGTGTTAAATCCTTGCCTGCAAATTTGCAATTAATCCTGCTGTTTAATAACGGGTATTCTTGTCCAAATGTAGTGCTTTTTATACTGTTTATATTTGGTTTCAGTAATCCCCAATTTTCTCTTGTCTTTAATACTGACTGTAATTTATCTTGAAGCTCTTTACGAAAAGTAAAATAAGTTTCAGTTGCTTGTTTGTATCGCTGAATTCCTGCTGTTATAAAATCATTTATTTCTTTATTCATTTTTCAAACCGTCTTTTAAAATGTTGATTTTTTTGATTAAATTTTCCCTTGGTTTTTTCGAATTGATTAAATGTCCTTTAAATCCAATTAATGTTTGTTCTATTGCACCAATAAATGTATATGCCCACACTTTCCAAACTGTTGTTTCATCACTTCTTAATGCTCTTCGTAAGGCAACACATACTTTCTCCCACGTTAGAGAATGAATAATTGCTTTTGATTTTTGATTTTCAATTATTTGTTCCCACTCTGGTAATTGATTAGATAGCAATAATATGTAATTTGTCCACTTTCTACTTGAAACATTATATTTTTGCATAAATAATTCACTCGTCTCAAATGTTTTCAATAAATTTTTGTCTCCGACTTTTATTTCAATATGTGAATAGTTTGCATTATTCCATTCAATAATTACGTCTGCTCTAAAATTTATATAAATTTCTTCTCTTGTTATATTTGAGGGTTTTGTATAGTTTTTTAATTTAAAAGTTGATATTTCAAATAAATTTTTTGCAAATATTCCTGTTGTAGATGTCTCAATTAAATGAGCGAACCAATCAGACCAATCTTCTTCTCTTGATAATCGTAATGGTCTAAATTTTTCCCAATTATGATTAGTTGGGTCTTTGCCTAATTTGCAAAGTATTTTATTCCATTCATCTACAAGCTGTAATAACTCTTTAAATTGATTTTCAATAATTATTTCGTAATAAGGTTGTAAATCATCAAATATTTTCCATGTTAAACTACTGGTCTTTTGTTTTTTTTGAAGTTGCCACAAATCAAATACTTTCCATGAATTACCATTTTTATGTTCGTTTATTTTTGGCATATCAATATTTATTAAAATTTGGTAATCTTCCATCTATTTCTCTTCTGTGATATGTGTCTCGCTCTACACAACGGTTTATAATATTTTCCATATGCCAATAAGTGTAACCATTGTAGTCAAAATAAATCACTGTTTTTTGATAGAACTTGTCAATATAGCCAAATTTGTCAATATGATTGGCTAAGTTTATAAATAACTTATTATCTACCTTTTCTTGAACAATATATTCATGTGGCCATGTTTCTGCGTAAGTTTTAGCAAAAGTCCATTCTTGATTTGCAATAAAATCGGTTAGAATTGATGAAAATTCCATTTTAGTTTGATTTGTAATTGCTTTATCATGAGAAAAATACCAAAAATCGACATTTTTTAGTTTTGCATATTCTTCAACTTCATTTAATGCTTTTTCTTTTATTCTTTCTTCTAATTTTGGTGCAGTATCAACAATTAAAACACCTTTCCCAATTTCTTTTTTATACCGAAAAAAAGTTTCTTCAAATTGTGCCTGTAACTTGTCTATATCATTTTTTATCTCGCCTGCTGTTAATCTATTATTTTTACGTTCAGATGCTTTTATTTCAAGTGCATAAAGTGTTTCTTTGAGTGTGTTTTCATTATTTCTCCTTCGCCAATCAGCTTTAAGTTCAGTCGAAAAAATACAAATATCAGGTATTGGTTCAAATCCAGCTTGATAACCTTCTGCCTTTGAAAATTGTTTGTCTTTAAATAGTTGTGTTACAGGATTTGAAATGCCAATTTTTACATTCATTCCTATTTGTTCTATCGGAATTTTTCCAAATGTTCTCAAACAATGGTATATGACAGCTTGATAATGCAATTCTGACCCTAAAATCGCTCTACATTCTTCTACTATTTTTGGGAAAGACCAATAAATTGTATTTCGGGCTTCTTCTATTGTATTAATATTCATTATCTATTTTCTTATATGGTTGTCGCATGGACTATAACGGAAATAGGCTGGTGGCGGTGGTTTGTGTGGTTTTGCTTTGCGGTTTTGAGC
>JAOZQN010000675.1 GCA_029932195.1 Bacteroidales bacterium
TACTTTTTTTTTAATTTTTTATCTTTTTTTTGATACTGGCTGTGTAGTTACAAAAGTCTTACATTTGTATTTTTATAAAAAAAAATGAAAACACACAAAACTTAACCTAAGAAAAAACACAAGATACACAAATGAAAGAACTTCAAAAAGCAAGAATAGCACTTGAAAAAATAACAAATATAAGTAAAGAAGCAACCGAAATTAGTGAAATAATTTCATCGGAAATGAACCTTGATATTGATTCGCAAATAGCTACACTTATTTATAAATCTATCCCTATTAAAGACGTAGAAATAAGTCAGATAAGTGAACTATTTGGTAGTGAAATAGCTTCGCTAATAGAGAATTTATTGAAAATTGCTAAAATACCACAAAAAAGATATAAAAATCATCTTGAAAATTATATAAAACTACTTTTAACTCTTTCGGGAGATGTGCGTGTAATTTTTATTATTCTCGCAGAGCAAGTCTGGAACATGCGAAATATAGAGAGTTTTCCGCCAGAAGATAAAGAGATTATCGCAAAAAAAGTAGAACTGCTGTATGCAAAAATTGCTCATCGTTTGGGTTTTTATAAAATAAAAACAGAAATGGACGAGCTTATGATGAAACATTTTAATTACGATGTTTATATTTCTATTGCCAACAAACTCAACGCCAAAGTTAGAGAACGTGAAGCATATATTTCCAATTTTATTAGTCCAATTAACAAACAATTATCTAAAAAAGGATATAAATTTACGATAAAAGGTCGTCCGAAATCTATCTCTTCTATTTGGAAAAAAATGCAGAGGCAAGGAGCTAAATTTGAGGAAGTTTACGACCTTTTTGCTATCCGAGTAATTATTGATATTGAGCAGGAAAAAGAAAATGATGCCTGTTGGGACGTTTTTTCGCAAATTACGGAGCAGTACAAATCGCATCCAAAAAGATTGAGAGACTGGCTCTCTAATCCGAAAGAAAATGGTTATAAATCGCTTCATGCTACGGTTCTGGGACCAGAAGAAAAATGGATAGAAGTGCAAATACGTTCACAATTAATGGACGATACTGCTGAAAGCGGTCTTGCAGCTCATTGGAAATACAAGGCTTATGCTAAAAAAAGCACTAACAACGAAGATATTTTTGGCAAAATAAAAAATGCTCTTGAAAATTCGGCAGAAGATAAGGCTGATAAGGAAAAAAAGAAACTATACTCTGATGAGATTTTTATTTTTACGCCAAACGGAGACCTCAAAAAAATGAGCAATGGCAGCACGGTCTTAGATTTTGCTTTTTTGATACATTCCAAAATAGGAGGAAAATGTATTGGGGCGAGGGTTAATAATAAATATTGTTCCTACAAGCAAATTTTGAACAACGGAGACAGTGTGAAAATTGTTGTTTCTAAAAGACAAAAGCCAAAATTAGAATGGCTTAAAGTTGCTAATAATCAAAGAACTAAGCGAAAAATAAAACAGCTGATAAAACTGCAAGAATACAAACAAGCACTCGTAGGCAAAGATATTTTGAAACGAAAATTTAAACGGCTTAATATTAAATTTACAGATAACTATCTTATTGAGCTTGAAAATCATTATAATTGCAAAACAAGAACAGAGCTTTTTCAAAAATATGGAGATGGAACTTACGACATAAAAAACATTAAAAGTATTTTATTTAAAGAAGACGAAAAATCGGAAATAAATGACATTGTAGATATAGATACCTTGCAAGAAAAACCAAGTAGCGATGATGTTTTATATATTGATAAAAATTTAGATGCCATAGAATATGCTCGTGCTAAATGTTGTAATCCTATTCCAGGCGATAATATTTATGCATTTGTTTCGGTGGGACGTGGAGTAATAATCCATCGGAAAAATTGCCCAAATACCGAAAATATTTTGCTAAAATATCCATACAGAGTAATAAATGCCAAATGGAAAGCAGGAATAATTGATTTTTCGTCGCCAATTACTATAATGATTCTCGGAAAAGATAGACTCGGAATTGCTTCGTCTATAACAGATATTATTTCTAACGAATCGCAAATAAAAATGAAATCGTTGAACATAAAAGAAGCGAAAAATGATAATTTTGTAGCTTATATTTCAGTAATTATCAATAATAAAAAACAACTTAATAGTCTTATTAACCGCTTATTAAAAATAGAAGATGTTTTTAAAGTGTCAAGAATGAAATAAGTTATTAGTTATAAAGTTGGGCTCTACAGGATTTAGAGTGAGAGAAATATTGAAAAAATGAATTTATTTCAATTGTATATGTCAGTATTATAGATTGTTATGCTCATAAATTTCATTAATTTTCTTTGTTTTTTTGCTAATCATTAAAAGCCTGACAGTGAGTAAAATACAGATTTTTCTCACTCTAAATCCTGTAGTGCCTAAAGTTGAAAGTATAAAGTTTTTAAGTTAAAAAATAATTGAACGCAAACTTAATATTCTAAATTATGTCTAAATCAAAAAATATTAAAAGAATGAGACTTCTTAAAAAGAAGAGAAATGAAAGAAGACAACTTGAAAGCTCTAAAAATATTCCAGAAAGTGTAAATAGGTTAAAAAAGAAAATGGAAAAACATGGAGAGTCTAAAATTACTTATAATAAAGATGGAACAATAAAGATATCAGAGTTTATCTCCGAAATAGTAAATCCTTTACTGGAGATGACTGAAAATTTTGAGGAAGAGAAAAAACTGTAGGAATAGGAGTTATAAATGTGGAATATAGCTGTTGTGAAAATTGGCTACCAACATAAAGTTAGGCAAATTAAAATTAATAATTAGCCAATTTAAGCGAAGTTATTTTTTTCTTTAACAATTCAAAAAATGTGAGAATATCGGGAATATTTGAACCTTTCTTGAAGCAGTTAAAGGGAAAAAAAACAAGTTTAAATGGGTAATTATTTATTTTAATTTGCCTTAGACAATTTTTTTCACTCAACACTTACTAACGTGCCAGTGGCACTTAGTAACGTGTTTCCTTGACAACCAACGCAATCCAACCTTACGCAGCTAGCCGGAGTTTTAGAGTTGAAAAGTATAAATTTAAAAAAGAATTACAGACCTTAAAACATGAGTTGATTAAATTAGTGTAAATAGCTGTGTGTTAAAGATTAAAACAA
>JAOZQN010000676.1 GCA_029932195.1 Bacteroidales bacterium
CCATAGAAAATGGAATTATGGTAAAAAAAGTAAATGTTGGAGGAGTTCATGCAAAACATAATAAATACAATCTACAAATTACAAGAAAAATTGAAAATATTTATGAAGAAATATATGAATTGCCTGTTCCAATGAATGTTAAAATTAAAATATTTGACGACGAATTAAATAAGTTAGTTTCTAAAACTAAAAATTTGATTGTAGAAAAAAGCATTAATGAGAATATTAAAATTAATCATTTATTCTAATAAATTATACTTATGTTTTACAAATTAGAAAAAAGAGTAGCAGATAAACACGGAGTTATACAAAGACTATCCAATAATAAAAAATATAAAAAGAATGAATTTTATCAAGAAAAAATTAACCGAACAGAATTAGCTGAATTAGATGATATTATTCGTTTTGAAATTGATTTGTTAGAAGACGAACCAAACATTATTAGAGATTATCACGGTTGGAGTTTTGGTCGTCCAACAGGTTATCATATAGCTTGTTCCCCAAAATATAATTCTACTTTATCCAAACTAAGTTTACCAAAACATAGCTTTTATAATGCAGAAATAGACCTAAACAAAAAAACACAAAAATATTCTGTTTTACATTTTATTCAAAAATATTTACAAGATATTGATTATAAAAAAACTCAATTTGCAGAAACATTTTTACTGAAAAGCAGTGGAAGAACTTCTCGTTTGTGTGAAGTTGGCGAAATAAAAAGCGAAAAACATTACCATCAACTCAATAAAAAACTTGTTGAAGACATGAAATATTTGCAACCAAAAATAATTTATTTTCGTCCCGAAATAAATTATGATGTTTGGGGTTTGCGAGGTCAAATAATTATTAGCGAGCGAGCCAAACGGCAAATAGAAAAAGACCAAATAACTGGTGTAGAAATGATTAATCTAAAAGACACCGAAATGTTCAAAGACCTTGAAGTAATTTTTTCTAACCCCGATTATGGAAAATAAACCATATAAAAAGTGCCACAAATAATTGTGGCACTTTTTTTCTACGTAAGCACTCGGTCTTGAGCGTCTTGCGAGATAACTTTATTAGTTTTATTTTTGTCAAAGATATTAATTATGGCAACTATAATAAATTTATTCAGAAATGAGCATAATTGAACAGAGGCACAATGTTTGTTTATCAAGAAAATAGACATTAACAGGTATAATCACATTGTTTGTAAGTTTGATTATTTGTTAAAAAAATATGGCATCAGAAAAATTATTGCTAATTTTACAGAAATAAAACAGCTAATAATGAGTTCACTCCGAGAAGTGTATTTTTGTCAAAATCAAGGCATAAATACTTTTTTAACCGCAGTTATCTTATTGATAATGAGGATTGAAAAAATATTTATAACGCTGAGTTTGGCAAAAAGAGGCTTGTCGGAGTGGACTCATTATTGTAATTAAAGTTTCTTCGAAACATTAGTTTTTATAATTGCTTTACTGTTCAATCTTAAAATAAAATACCCGAATAAACCGGAAATTAAAGAACCTACAAGAATTCCTACTTTTGCAGAGTCTATAAATAATGGATTGTCAATAAAAGCTAAATTTGCAATAAAAATTGACATTGTAAATCCAACACCACCTAATGATGCAATTCCAATTATCTGCCAAAAGTTTACATTTTGTGGTAACTTTGTTATTCTTAATTTTACACCAATAAAAGACATTAATGTAACACCTATTAAATTCCCGAAAAATAAAGAAATCGCAATGACTGTAATTAAAGAATAATCTAAATTCATATCCGAACTAAATATAACTCCTGCATTTGATAGTGCAAAAAGAGGCATAATAAAATATGCTACCCAGTTATGAAGAGTATGTTCAAGATGTTGAAGAGGTGATTGCACTTTACTTGTCCAGTCTTCCATGTTGTCTATATTTGCTATTTGTTGTTTTGAAAGAATTGATTTTTTATTGTCGGCATTTTCTTTTATATTTTTCACAATATTACTAATTTCACCTATATACTTTTTGATGTTGATTTTTTGTCGGACAGGAATTGTAAAAGCTAATAAAACACCTGCAATTGTTGGATGAATACCTGCTTTTAAGAATAAAAACCAAATAATAATACCAAAAAATAATGTTAAGTATTTCACATATATTTTTTTATATGAAAGGAAAAAAAGAATTAAAAGAAGAATTCCGGCATATACCAACAATATCCAGCTGACATTTGAACTGTAAAAAATAGCAATAACAAGCACAGCCCCAATATCATCAATAGTTGCAAATGCTGTTAAAAAAACCTTGAGACTTAACGGCACTCTGTTTCCGAGCAATCTCAAAATAGCCAATGCAAAAGCAATGTCAGTAGCCATTGGTATTCCCCAACCATTACTTATTTCCGTATTGCTATTGAAAATGACAAATAACGCAATAGGTATTAGCATTCCACCGACAGCTGCAAAAATTGGAAATGAAACTTTTTTAATTGAGTTCAATTCACCTAATAGTATTTCTCTTTTTATTTCTAATCCTATCACAAAAAAGAATATTGCCATCAAACCGTCGTTAATCCACAATATTAGTGGTTTTATTAGTTGAAAATTAGGCGTGTCAATTCCAATTTTAGATTGCCACAATGATGAGTAAGTTTGACTAAACGAAGAGTTTGCCCAAATCAATGCAATAATAGTTGCACTAAACAGCAATATTCCGCTGACGCTTTCAATTTTTATATATTTTTTAATTGGCATAGAATTTTGTATATTTTAGTACTCTACATGATGATTTTTATTTTCTCTAAAATTAGGAAAATTACTAAAAAAGACTTATTTTCGCAAGTTCTAATATTTTGAAAATAAGCCTTATGATAAAAATATTTAATGCAAAGATACTACAATTTTTTGAAATTGGAGAGAAATTTGGTGAAAATAATGAATTTATCGAGAAAAAAATTATGGCTTCATTTATTGAAGGTCTGTGTATTTCACGTTCTGTTCAATTTGGAGAAGTTGCACTTTTTCTTAATAAAAAAGCTAAAGATGAATCTAATACGAGAAGAATACAAAGCTTTTTTGCTGACTACAGACCTCTAAAATAAACAATCAAAATTAAAGCAAAACACCTGACTATCAAAG
>JAOZQN010000677.1 GCA_029932195.1 Bacteroidales bacterium
AAAAATAAAACATTGATTTACATCTTTTTATCAACTCCGAAACTTTAGTAAAATATTATATCTTGAGGCTAAGATTGTCATCAATAAGTTGCTTAATATTAAAATGAAATATTGATTATTTGGTTCGTATATAATTGATTGCATAAGTAGTTAATTATTTAATTAAAAAAAGATGTTTTTTCTTGCATAATCAATAAAAATATCTTTTATTTGTTTATTATTTAGAATTAATCTAAATAAGCTAAATTTATTAAAAATGAATAAAGACGACCAAATATTAAACGAGCTACAGGACAAACAATACGATGCAGGATTTGTTACCGAAATTGATATGGATATATTCCCAAAAGGCTTGAATGAAAATATAATACAAAAGTTATCTGAGGTGAAAAACGAACCAGACTGGATGCTAGAGGGCAGATTAAAAGCATTCCGATATTGGAAAAAACAAGTTGAACCAAAATGGTCTCATTTAAAATATAAAGAACCCAATTTTCAAGATATTAGTTATTATGCAGCTCCTTCCAATACTCCAAAATACGACAGTATAGACGAGGTTGATCCAGAACTTATAAAAACTTATGAGAAACTTGGTATTCCACTTGAAGAACAAAAACTGCTCGCAGGAGTTGCCGTAGATGTTGTATTTGACAGTGTGTCAGTGCATACAACATTTAAGAAAGCATTACTGGAAAAAGGTATAATTTTTATGCCAATAAGTGAAGCAATTCAAGAATACCCAGAACTTGTGAAAAAATATATGGGTTCGGTTGTGCCTTATACCGATAACTTTTATGCTTCACTAAATGCAGCCGTATTTACCGATGGTTCATTTGTTTACATACCCAAAGGCACACGTTGTCCGATGGAGCTTTCTACCTATTTTAGAATAAATGCAAGCAATACAGGACAATTTGAACGCACATTAATTGTTGCCGACGAAGGTAGTTATGTAAGTTATTTAGAAGGCTGCACTGCACCACAAAGAGACGAAAATCAATTACATGCAGCAGTTGTAGAAATTATAACGATGAAAAATGCCGAAGTAAAATACTCTACTGTTCAAAATTGGTATCCAGGAGATAAAGATGGTAAAGGAGGCATATATAATTTTGTAACAAAAAGAGGAATTTGCAAAGGCGATAATTCCAAAATTTCGTGGACACAAGTAGAAACAGGCTCGGCAGTTACTTGGAAATATCCAAGCACAATTTTAAAGGGTGATAATTCTGTAAGCGAATTTTATTCAGTTGCCGTTACAAATAATTATCAGCAAGCCGATACGGGAACAAAAATGATTCATATTGGAAAAAACACCAAAAGCACAATAATTTCCAAAGGTGTTTCGCTTGGGCGAAGCGAAAACAGCTATCGTGGCGAAGTTAAAATTGCCAAAACAGCAGAAAATTCTCGTAATTTTTCTCAATGCGACTCCTTATTAATAGGAGACACTTGCGGTGCTCACACATTCCCCTACATACAGGTTGATAATCAGACAGCTACTGTTGAACATGAAGCTACAACCTCCAAAATTTCGGAAGACCAAATTTTCTACTGCAACCAACGTGGACTTGATACCGAAAATGCTATAAGCATGATTGTTAATGGTTTTGCAAAAGAAGTGTTACAAAAATTACCTATGGAATTTGCTGTAGAAGCTAAAAAATTACTAGAAATAACGCTGGAAGGTAGTGTTGGATAATTTTCATTAATTTGTATTTTTTAAATTTTAAATTTATGATAGATTATTTATTAATAAAAAAAAGAAATGAAGTATTTGAACAATATATTGAGAATGAAAAAGATGAAAAACAATTACAATTAAAAAAAGTCAATATTTTTGTTGGAGAAAATAATTCTGGAAAAAGTAGATTTATGCGTGAACTTTTTTTAGAATTTAGAAAAAAAGAAATTAAATCAAAAAGATCTAATGGTAAAGATTTTCTTTTTATATCTTCAGAAAAAGAAGAAGCTAAATCAAAAATGTTTAATGATATAGATTTTCCTTTTATATCTTTAAAAAAAGCAACTGAAGAGTTTGATGAAATTTTATTATCATATAATAATTTAACAAATAATATAAATAATAAGCTTATAAAAATCTTTAAAGACAAAGTTTTTAATAACCTTATTCTAAATAATGAAATATCATTTAACAAATATTTTGAAATATTAAATGATTTTAATTTTGTAATAGGTGGAGATATAACAGATGCTATAACAAAATATAATTCTAATTATGAGAAGTTCAAATCTGAAAAAATTGAACAATTAATAAATATATCGTATTCAACATATATTCCTATTTTAAGAAGTTTGAAAAAAATCCAGTGCTCTAATGATAACCCATTAACACTTAGAACTATAAGTGATTATTTCAAAGAATTACCTCAAAGTTCAAATGTTTTTTGTGGAGAAAATTTATATGATAAAATAGAAAAATTAAAAAATTCATTAGAACCTGAAAGCACTAAAGTTAGAAGATTTGAAGATTTTTTAAGTATTTTTTTTAATAATACCATAAAAATAAGACCAATTGATATTTTAGGAAAGGATAAAGACGGAAAAGAAATTAAAAATACAAACAAAGATTTATACATTAAAATAGGTGATGGAAAAGAACATTCAATACAGACTATTGGAGATGGTATTCAAGCAATAATTATATTAGCTTTTCCTCTTTTTTTAAATAGTGAAAAAAAACATTTATTATTTATAGAAGAACCTGAATTAAATTTACACCCAGGATTTCAAAGAGAGTTCTTAAAATTAATAACTTCTGATAAATTTCCTAATACACAAGTATTTTTAACAACACATTCAAATCACCTTTTAGATTTAGCAATAGAAAACAGTCAAAACATAGCAGTCTATTCATTTAGAAAAAAAAGGAATACACATCCAATTAAGTTTGAATTGAATGAAATAACAAAAAGAGCTTTTGAAGCTTTAGATTTACTTGGAGTAAATAGCTCATCTGTATTTTTATCAAACTGCACTATTTGGGTTGAAGGCATATCTGAAAGATTATATTTTAGACATTATTTAGAGTTATATTACTAAAGTTTCGGAGTTGATAAAAAGATGTAAATCAATGTTTTATTTTTT
>JAOZQN010000678.1 GCA_029932195.1 Bacteroidales bacterium
ATTAAATAGTCGTTATAACTTAATATTTTTTTGTCTGGGTTATTCTCTACAAGCACTTTTGCGAATCCATTTACTAATCCTGGTTGATTTGCAGTTATTTGGCTGATTTTTTTCTTAACTTTGTCTTCAAATAATTGCTCAGTTTCTGTTTCGTGTTGATGCAAAAGTTCAAAAACTTCTTTATCTGTAAAATATGGAACATTCAGATTATCAGTGATATTGAACGGAGAAGCATTATCGCTAACAACACCTACAATATTTGAAACTCCAACCAAAATTACGCTTTTTAAGCAATGATTTTCGCGTGAGTGATAGGCATTTCGAATAGAATGCAAAAAATCGCCAAAGTATTCATTATTAATCCCTTCTACTTCGTCTATTATCAAAACACATTTCTGATTTTCTATTTTTTCAATATCATAGAAAATTTTTGAAATATTTGTTAATTGATAATTTGTATTCCAGTATTTATTTATTTCACCAGTAAATCTTTCTAAAAAAGTTTCAATAGGAGTATTTTTATAATTTTCAAAATTGATATGGGCAACTTTGTATCCATTTTTTTCTAATTTTTTTGCAAGTTGTCTAAAATAAGTACTTTTGCCTGTTTGTCGGGGTGCCCAAATTGTAAAATAACGTTTTTCACTAACTAATTCAAGTCCTTTATTTATAATGTTTTGCCTCTCAATAGTATAATGCTCATTAATAATATTAGGTCCTGATGTATTAAATTTTCTTTTCATATTTTTAGACTTCAAAATAAAAATTTTTATTATTTAGTACTACACAATATGATGAGCTTTTTTAGTGTGTAACGAATATATATACTGATATTCACTTACCACTTTGTTTCATCATATTTTATCAAGTAAGATGTTATTTCAACTTCGTTTATAATTTCTGTTTGCTCTTTTACTGTTTTCGGATATTTTATATTTTCGGGACTAAAAACGATGTAAATTCCTTTGTTTAAGCCCAAACTGTTGCAATAATAGGCAAGTTGTTCTTTCCCTTTTGAGTATTTTTTGGGACTATGATAAACTTTTGTTTCAATTAAAAATTCGGAATTAGCAATATTTATTATCATATCGCTTTTGCCGAGTCCTGTATCTGCTTCTCTGTAAATTTTGCCTTCTAATTCGCTCATTGTTGCTGTAATATAAGTTTCAAAACTATATATTAAAGCACTCTCTTTTAAGGATTTATAATTACCATGTTCGTCTTTTTGCATGAATGGCTTAAAACCACGTCTTTTTACGTAATCCTTATAAGTATTTATTAGTTTTTGTATTTTCAGGTCGCCTTTTTCCGTAAAATATTCTTCTGCAAAAATAGTTCTGCTAATTAGTTTTTTTTCCCCATTAGTATATGGATAAAAGGCTGTATATAATCTTTTTTTGTAAAACGGAACCCAAAACGTTACAAATCCATTTTTATCTTTTTTTATTAATCCGTTTGTATGTAATAATTTTATACTCTCTCTGTCTATTTCAAAAGGTATTTCATCATTTGTAAAAAGCAATCTTTCTACAAAATTTCGTTCCTCTCTTGCCTTGTTTAAAATATTTGAAAAATTCTTATCAATTGCTTCTGTTAAATACCAGTCTTCAACTATTAAATAGTCGTTATAACTTAATATTTTTTTGTCTGGGTTATTCTCTACAAGCATCTTTGCAAAACCGTTTACTAATCCGGGCTGATTTGCAGTTATTTGGCTGATTTTTTTCTTAACTTTATCTTCAAATAATTGCTCAGTTTCTGTTTCGTGTTGATGTAAAAGTTCAAAAACTTCTTTATCTGTAAAATATGGAACTCTCAGATTATCAGTGATATTGAACGGAGAAGCATTATCACTAACAACGCCTACAATATTTGAAACTCCAACCAAAATTACGCTTTTTAAGCAATGTTTTTCGCGAGAATGATAGGCATTTCTTATTGAGTGTAGAAAAGTGCCAAAATATTCTTGATTTATACCCTCAACTTCGTCTATTATCAAAACACATTTTCCCTGTTTTAGGGTCTGTATAAGTTCAAAAAATTCAGGAATTGTTTCAAAATCGTAATTAGTATTCCAAAATTCATTTACGTTTCTTTTGAAACTACTAACAAAAGTTTGTATTTTCTCGGTTCTAAAATTTTCAAAGTTTATATGAGCAACTTTATAGTTTTGTTTTTCTAATTCTTCTGCTAATTGTCTGAAATAAGTGCTTTTACCTGTTTGTCGTGGTGCCCAAATTGTAAAATAACGTTTTTCACTAACTAACTCAAGTCCTTTACTTATAATATTTTGTCTTTGAATAGTATAATGGTCATCAATAATATTTGGTCCTGATGTATTAAATTTTCTTTTCATATTTTTAGACTTCAAAATAAAAATTTTTATTATTTAGTACTACACAATATGATGAGCTTTTTTAGTGTGTAACGAATATATATACTGATATTCACTTACCACTTTGTTTCATCATATTTTATCAAGTAAGATGTTATTTCAACTTCGTTTATAATTTCTGTTTGCTCTTTTACTGTTTTCGGATATTTTATATTTTCGGGACTAAAAACGATGTAAATTCCTTTGTTTAAGCCCAAACTGTTGCAATAATAGGCAAGTTGTTCTTTCCCTTTTGAGTATTTTTTGGGACTATGATAAACTTTTGTTTCAATTAAAAATTCGGAATTAGCAATATTTATTATCATATCGCTTTTGCCGAGTCCTGTATCTGCTTCTCTGTAAATTTTGCCTTCTAATTCGCTCATTGTTGCTGTAATATAAGTCTCAAAACTATATATTAAAGCACTCTCTTTTAAGGATTTATAATTGCCTTTTTCATCTTTTTGCATGAATGGTTTAAAACCACGTTTTTTTACGTAATCCTTATAAGTATTTATTAGTTTTTTTATTTTCAGCTCGCCTTTTTCAGTAAAATATTCTTCTGCAAAAATAGTTCTGCTAATTAGTTTCTTCTCTCCATTAGTGTATGGATAAAAGGCTGTATATAATCTTTTTTTGTAAAATGGAACCCAAAATGTTACAAATCCATTTTTATTTTTTTTTATTAATCCGTTTGTATGTAATAATTTTATACTCTCTCTGTCTATTTCA